>CANJVS010000273.1 GCA_947477755.1 Verrucomicrobiaceae bacterium
CAGAGTGCAAACTTCCGCCAATGCTGCTTCTCACCAAGGTGCCATCCATGATCACCCCAGAAGACGATGATGGTGTTGCTCTTGGCCGGTGATTTTTCATAGGCATCCAGCACGCGGCCGATCTGACCGTCGAGATAGGATATGGCGGCGAGATAAGCCTGCACGGCTTCCTTCCAGCGACCCGATGCAAGCACCGCAGCGTGATCGCCTTCCGGTTTCGCCATCTTGACGCCTGCGGGTGGGACATCATCGAGATCGCCTTCCCTGGTCGGGGGCAGTTGGATGCCGTCCAGCGGGTGCATGTCATAGTACTTCTGCGGAACATTCCAAGGCATGTGAGGCTTGTGAAAACCGAGCGTGAGGAAGAAAGGTTTGTCGTGAGTCTTGCCGAGCTCCGAGATGCCGAAGTCGGCGATGCCTGTGTCTGAAACGGCTTCGTCTCCACCTTTGACGATGGGGCCGAAAGCGATGCCACCGATGCTGCGGTCCTCGACTTTGCCTTTCTTGACGGTCTCCTCTTGAATGGTGGTCCATTGCTCGGGCCAACCAAGGCCGCCATGCCAGAGCTTGCCGGTGCCGAGAGTTTCAAAACCCGCATTCTTGAACTGCATGACGAGTGACTCCGCCGGCTTGAGCGCCAGGGTGAAGGGATTGTTGTTGTCGTAGATGCCCGTGGTGCCGGGGCGCTTGCCACTGAGCAGCGCGGAACGCGACGGATTGCAAACGGGCGCAGCGCATTGGGCGTTTGAGAAGGTCACGCCCATGGCCGCGAGGCGGTCGATGTTGGGTGTCTTCGTCTGCTTGTTGCGTCCCAGATGGCCTACCCAATGATTGAGATCATCCACGGCAATGAAGAGGACATTGGGCTTGGCGATGTCCGCAGCAAATGACGAACCCAAAATGAGGAATGGCAAGAGTAGAACAAGCAGGTGCTTCATGGGCGTGAAAACGTGAGAGTTGGCGGATGATTTCAAAGACTGTGCGAAATGAAACTACTCGCCCTTTTTCTTGGCCTTCCCTTTGCCGTTCTTCTTTGCTCTGGGCTGGCCTTCGTCACTTTTACCTTGGCGGGTTTTGGCTGATTTTTCGGTCTCCAGGCCTTTGTCGCCTTGTTGGATGATCCAGGTGTCGAGTTGGGCTTGAAGCCTGGCTTTGATCTCTGCCAATGCAGGATCAGCGGCGAGGTTTTTGAACTCGTAGGGGTCTGCTTGGAGATCGTAGAGTTCTTGACCGGGGCGCTTGAAAAGATGAGCGACACGAGCGGCGAGTGCCGGATCGTTTTTTGCATCAGCCTGCCAGGACTCGATGGGCTGGCCTTTGTGAATGCCGCCGATCGTGTAAGTGAGTTCGGGTGCGAGATTACGAATGAGCTTGTAGCGCGTGTCGCGCACGGCCCGCATGGGATAAGGGCCGATGGCTCCATTGGTGCCGATGGTGGTGTGCTGGGCGAAGATACAATCGCGGAGGGTATCCGTCTCACCGAGGAGCACGGGGAGAAAGCTGCGACCATCAAAGCCGGTGGCACCGTGGGCATCGGGGCAACCGACGTCGATCTTCGTGGGATCAATGCCTGCGGCTGCGAGGAAGGTGGGCGTGACATCGACGTATTGCATGAGCGCAGAGGTGCTGCTGCCGGGCTTGACCCTGCCAGGCCAGCGCAGAATGGCCGAGGCACGAATGCCATTGTCATAGACACTCCATTTGCCGCCATAGGGGAAGCTGCTGCCTTGCTCGCTCACGAAGAGGACGACGGTGTTCTCAGACTGCCTGGTGTCAGCAAGCATCTTCATCAGCGCGCCGACTTGTTCGTCGAGTTTACTGATCTCGCCGAAGTATTTGGCGAGGGCGTCACGCGTGATGGCATTGTCATGAAGATAAGGCGGCACCGTGATCTTGGCGGGGTCATACCCGGGTCCACGAGTCCATGGGCTATGCGGATCATTGGAAGCGAAGACCATGAACCAGGGCTGTGTGGCATCGCGCGTGACGAAAGAGTTCGTTTCGGTGAGATCATCAGCACCGCCAATGTGCTCATAAGGAAACGAGGCCGCCGGGCCGACGTGTTCCTTGTTCTGCAAGGCCACACGATAGCCTGCGGTCTTCAGATGCGTGAACAGGCTCCTGGTCCCATCATAAACACGAGTGTGGTTCGGATACGCGCCACTGCGGATGGGATAAAGGCCGGTGTAAAGCGAATGGCGTGTGGGAGAACAACTCGTCGCAGGATTAAACATTCCCTTCAAGTGCATGGACTCACTGCGCAGCTTATCGAGGTTCGGCGTTTTGACATCGGGACTGCCTTCGTAACCGAGATCGCGCCAGCAGAGGTCATCGGCGATGATGATGAGAAAATTTGGCCGGGTTTCAGCGGCTTGAGCAAACCACGGAAGGCACAGAAGACACAGGAAGAGCAGATGAAGGATGGGTTTCATTTCGAGGTCTTCCTGGCTGGTTTGTCGATCAGCGTGACGGGTTCACCCTGAAAAAGCGGCTTGCCGAAGACGGTTTGGGTGTCGCCCTGCTGTTTCATCCAGGCGTCGAGATCGCTGCGCATGGTGGTAAGTCGCCCGGCTTGTTTCGGATTGGCGGCGAGGTTGTGGAGTTCGTTAGGATCGGTGGTGAGGTCGTAGAGTTCTTCAGCCGGGCGCTTGGTGCAGCGCTGCACCGTGGCTGCGGCAGCGGGATCTTTTTCAGCAGCTGCGAGCCAGGTTTTCCAATACGCGAGGCCACTGGGGCCGGTGGAGCGCGAGATGTGGCTGTGATGCTGAAACTCGGGATGGAGATTGCGAATGTATTTCCAGTCGCGGGTGCGGACGCTGCGGATGGGATAGACGTTGAAGTCGCCATCGCCGCTGTGCGTGGTGAAGACTTGATCGCGATGCTTAGTGGCGGTGCCGCGCAGGATTCCCGCGAAGGATTTGCCGTCGATGCCATCAGGCACACGCCCGCCGCCGAGCTCGATGAAGGTGGGCAGCAAATCGGGCCAGCAGACCATGGCATCGCTGGTGGTGGCGGGTTTCAGCGTGCCGGGCCATGCGATGATGAGCGGGATGCGAATGCCGGCATCGTAGAGGTTCCATTTGCCAAAAGGCCACTGGCCACCGTGATCAGCGGTGTAGATGAAGAGAGTGTCACCCGTGATTTTTTCGCGAACCAGAGCGCGGACCTCGCCCAGCAGCGAGTCGGCCTTGGTGATGTCGGTGAGGTAGCTGGCACGCTGTTCACGCGTGACGGCGGTATCCACATGCGCGGGCGGAATCGTGACCTTGGCTGGATCATAGGTGCGCTCTTCGCTCCACGGCACATGTGGATGACGTGTGCCGACGAACAGACAGAGCGGTTTGGTGGATTTGCGTTCGCTGAGGAACTTCGCCACTTCGACCGTGTCAGAGATGCCCACGTTAGGGCCGATCACGGTATCGAAGTCGTAGAACTTGGCCCAGTCGCTGTGCGCAACCTTGCCGATGATCGCCATTTCGTAGCCGAGACTGCGAAGGACAGCGGGCAACGATGGCACCTCTGGCCGCTTGGCCTTGTGATTGGCCTCAGCTCCGTTTCGAGCCGACCAAAGACCCGTCAGCAGCGCCGTGCGGCTCGGTCCACAGGCAGGCGAGGCAACAAAGGCGTGCGTGAACTTCAATCCATCCTCCGCGAGTCGTTTCATGTTTGGTGTGCGAACCTCCGTGGAGCCGTAGGCCTGCGAGTCGAGCTGGCTATGATCATCCGAGATGAAAACGACGATGTTTGGCTGGGCCCATGCGGAGAGCAGAGGGCAAAGAGCCAGGAGGAGCCTGAGGCAAATGTGTGAGCGTTTCATTGGGGCGCAGAGCCAAAAACGCGTCCTCAGTCTTGAAAGTACATCTTCTTTGAGAGGAGCGCGCCAATAACGAAACCCGCCGCGCCAAGCCAAGCAGGCAGCAAATGAAGAGTGTCAACGTAGCCAATGGGGTAATGAACGCCTACCCCGACCGAAAAACCTGCCGCAGTGGCTGTAACAACAGCCTGCCAGACATGCGTCGAGGGTCTCGATTTCCAAATGACACCCAGCAGTATGAGCCCAGTGGTTAAAACGCCACCTCCGAAGCCTGCGCGATCATGTGCGATCAGTGGAATGAGTTGAGGATTGATGCTCATCAGTTCTTCGCGATTGTAACCAATGAAGGCAAGATCGCTCGTCACAAAAACCTCTGTCATACCGATCACCATAATGGTGGCCCCGGCACCTACGAGTCCGAGCGAAGATGTCAGCCAGATGGCGCGCCCGATGCCCTCTCTGCTGAACCATTCTGAGGGCGACCATCCCGGTTCAAGGGTTAGTTTGGATGAACAAAGGCTGCGAGTCATCACGACAGAGCCAAGGGCTACGGGAATCAATAGAAGAGTGGACCAACCGTGCCAAGTGTCGAGGTAGCCATAACCCAAATAGCTCAGGAAACTGCCAAAGCCGCTGATGAAGGACACCACCACCAGCCACCAAGCCCATGCCTCACCCTCCTTGAGTGGAAACAACGCCACCCATGCGTAAAGAGTGCCAATCGAAATGAGTACTGCACCAAAAGAGGCGCGGTCATGAATCATGAAATGTACGATGCGGCATTCATTCAGCGCACAAAGTGCGGAGGGCTGCATGCCGAGAAAGGCGATGTCGTGAGGAAGAAAATCTCCAGTGCAGGCAAGGAAGAGTGCTCCACCACCAGCAAAAACCAAAGCCAGGGCAGTGAGCAAAAGCAGCGGGCGG
>CANJVS010000274.1 GCA_947477755.1 Verrucomicrobiaceae bacterium
CGACATCAGCCGTGAGCCTGAGCACATCCGCAAACTTTACGGACTCGACTCGTCAGACGAGCATCAGCGTTTTTACGCCACGCAGGCTCTTCGTGCGCGGCGTCTGGTTGAGGCCGGTGTGCGTTTCGTTGAGATCACGTGCCCGAGTTTCGACGGCAATAATTCGCCCTGGGATCAGCACGGCCTGCTCAAGACGAATCACGAAAAGAACGCCCGCATCACCGATCAATCCGTTGCCGCACTCATCACCGACCTGGATCAGCGCGGATTGCTGGATGAAACCATCGTCCTTTGGGCCGGTGAGATGGGACGCACTCCGCACACGCCGAAAGTGAGCGCCACGGCAGGCCGCGATCATCATGTCAATGGTTACAGCCTCTTCATGGCCGGTGGCGGTCTGAAGGGCGGGATGGCGTTTGGTGAGACCGATGAGTTTGGCAATGCGGTCGCCAGTGATCCGCTCAACATCCACGACATCCATGCCACCCTGCTGCATCAGATGGGCATTGATCACGAGAAGCTAACCTTCCGGCATGGCGGTCGTGACCAGCGCCTCACCGATGTGCATGGACGCGCGGTAAAGGAATTGCTGGCGTGAATCAGCCGCGAGGATTGCTCCGGCTTAGCTGGAGACGGGAATGGTCTTTTCTTCCCAGCGCGCCAGTAGCCAGAGAACGTCGGCGAGGCGATTGAGGAAGCGCATGACTTCGTGATTGGGAACTTCCTGATCCGTGCCGCTGAGGTCCACGACATGCCGTTCTGCCCGCCGGCAGGCCACCCGGGCCAGATCAGCATAGGCGCCGGTCATGATGCCGGCCTCGCCCGGCAGCGCCCAGCCTTTGATTTCGAGAGCGCCTCCGGCTTCCAATCTGGCCACCCATTCATCGAGATAGGACACTTTGCCGGCATCGAAAGCTGAATGCTTGTCGGCGTATTTTTTCTCCATTCCCGGTGGCGTGGCCAGCTCACCCATGAGGGCGATGAGCCAGGGCTGGACGGTGCTCACGATCTCGCGGGTCTCCGTGCGCAATGCAGCGATGCGGAGTGGACCGAGAGCGGCATTGAGTTCATCCACGACGCCTAGCGCGTGGACACGGGGATGGGATTTGGAAAGGCGGCAGCCGAAGAGGAGATCAGTCTCCCCTTCGTCACCGCGACGGGTGGCGATGGACATGGCCCGATCTTACGCAGAGCAAGTGACTCCGGCGCGCTTATTTTCAGGAGTTTTACTTTTTGGCGAGCGTTCCTTGTTGTCATCATCCACAGCCATCACCCGTTCATGAAAATGCGTCATTCACTCACCCTCTGCGCTGCCTATTTGTTTCTTGCCGCCGCATCACCGGCCAGCGCTGATCAGTTTGTGCTTTTTGATGTCACTTTCCCTTTCACCAAGGCGGATGCCGACAATGCCATACCGAGCAAATCGCATTATTATGTCAAAGGCGGCATGCTCAACGTCCAGCGTCCCAAGGACTGGACCGCGCCCGTGGACTACCGCAATGGCAGCGTTCATGTGCGGCTCGAAGTCATTGAGAAACCCGCAGGCAGTGCGCCCACAACATGGAGCGTCTGCTACATCCCGAACAAAGGCCAGAACCACGGTTACGGATGCATCGGCACCGGCGTTTACACGGACACAGGCATTGTCGAGAAAGACATCGCCATGACCAGTTTCTGGCAGAACAACGACATCATCTGGAGTGAAGGCATCAAGGAAATGCACCTCGTGCTCAAAGACGATCACAACCTGCACGCGCACAAGCGGCCTGATCCAGAGAAGTTTTTCCCCACGAAAGTTCGCATGACGCTGATCCAGGTGTCCAAAGGCGCGAAGTATGATCCGAAACTCGTGCCGGCCTTGAAGTGAGCGCGGGCCGGGTGCGCTTGTGATGAAAGGATGCTCTGGAAATCACCACTGACTGACGATGCAACGAAGAAGCCTGCTTTTAACTCTCGGTGGCCTGCCTGCCATGAGCGCCATGCCATTGCGGAGCATGGCCTCACCGGCTTCGGGGCATGAACTCGCGAATCCCTATGCGGAGGTGGATTGGGAGAATTGGGAATGCCTGCACTCGATGTCGCATCAGCACCAGGGACAGACCGATGCGTCACGCGATGGCTTCCTGGAAATGGGTTATCGTCATCTGGCCTTCAGCAATTACTACCCGTCGGCTCCCACCTATCCGTTGCCGGCGGAGTATCTGGCGAAGCACCCTGACGTGGTCGCGGCGCCGAATGCAGAGCATCACTCGTTCCCGGATGCCGGGCTGCATTTCAATGCTCTCGGCAGTCTGCTTGCCACCGGTTACGGCAGCAACGTCAGCGCTGCGGATTGCGCGGTCACGCCGATCAGCCACCGCTTTAAAAAGCTTGAAATATTCAACAACGCCCGTCCCTGGCTCGGTGTCTACCGCCTGGATCTTCGACTGACCGGTTCAGAGCCCATGGCGAAAGCCGGGCTGACCATTGAGGGGGCTCATGAGTGTGATTTCCGTGGTGGGTTCGCCGACAAAGGTCCCGTCACCGATCGCGCGCTGCCACCCGGGAATCACACGATTTATCTGCGCACCACGGCGTCTGCCATTGAAACAAAGTTGGTTTACGACAAGACGAAGCTCAGCGTCACTCAGTTCCGCCTGATGCAGGGAGCCAACCGTCCCTGGCGTGATGTCTTCCGCGCGGCACTTGATGGTGAGACCTTTGACGGCAGGCGCGACGGTGGTCTGCTGCATGCCAATGGCGGTGGGCTCACCCTGAATCATCCGACGGGCAAGCTCGCCGACTACACACCCATGCTCGATTTTGATCCGCGCGTGCTCGGCATCGAGGTGTGGAATCAGCTCACCTCGGGCTTTGGCTCCAGCCGTGGTTTTTATGACTTAACCGACGGACCACACCTGCACTTCTACCAGCTGTGGGATGACATCCTGCGCACCGGCCGCCGTTGCTGGGGCTTTTTTGTCAAAGACCACAACACCTTTGGCCGCGGTCGCAATGTGCTGCTTGTGCCCAAACTTGACGGACTCCCCGCCGCCGCTCGTGAAGCCGCCGCTCTGCTTGCCTATCGCAAGGGTGCCTTCTTCGGCTCCGTCGCCTCGCTGGCCGCGACGGATGCGGGTGAAGTCATTGCTCCCTTTGATCGCAGTGATTTCCGCTTCAGCCGGCTCAGCGTGCGTCGTGATGCTGAAGGTGCGGCCGTCGCCATTGAGGTTGCCGTCGCGGGAAATGATCCGGTCAAACGGCCTAACCTGCAGATTCGTTTTATCACTGATCAGGGGGTGCAAAGCGTGGTCGATGCCGCGCAGGCAGAGTTCCAGCTGAAGCGGGATGCTGCTGGCCGGCTCATTCCGCAGTTCGTACGGGTGGAGGCTTTTGCGTATCCTAAAACCCATCTGCACGGCGAACCTCTGACGGCGGAGAAGTTGCGTGCCATGAATGTGCACGACATCTCACTGCTTCATGATCAAAAAGCCATGCGCGGCCCCAGCTTTGCCAGTGCTGATCCGGCTCTGCGCGCGCCCATACCCATCGTGGACATGATCTTCTCGCAGCCGCTGCGGCGGGTGTGAGAAAACATCAGCGGACGCGCTTGAACATTTCCAGTGTCCTGGCGGTGATCTTGACCGAAGCGTCGCGCTCGACGCGGTTGGTGCCTAACCAGGTTTCATATCCTCCGAGGTCGTGCTGTGCCGGGGTTGGCAGGTAACCATTGCTTCCGTTGGCCAGTTCGATGGTGAAGGTGTCCTTGAAGGGGCTGCGGGATTTGATTTCAAGGCCGATTTCGGTGAAGACCTCAAAGGGGATGGCTGCGATGCCAAGTTCACCGATGCTGAAAGCCTGGGTGACGGCTTGAATGGTGTCAGGCTTGGCATCACGGGCGGCGATGGTGCGCTCGGCGTATGGTTTCTCCAGACGGTGGGTCTCCTGGGCATCCTTGGGCTTGGCGAGCACGTCTTCCGCCCATTGGATCATTTCAGGCGTCGGGCGGCGCACAGCGAGTTCCAATTCACCCACGGCGGCTTTCAGCGGCACCCAGTCCTGATGCTTGAGCGACTTGTGAACGCGCAGCAATTCCTGCGCGAGATCGTTGGCGACGAGTTTGATTTTCTCATAAGGCTCGCGTTTCACGGTCGGCGTTTTGCCGCTGTAGTCGTTGTTGTTCACATCGCCGCACGGGCCGTTGGCCAGGAGAGCGACGCACGGTGCCTCCATGGCCTGCTCAATGCGACGGCAGAAGTCGCCGAAGTAGTCCGCCGACAAATCCTCTTTGTTCACGCCGCCGACATAATGCAGCCAGTAGTTCGCCATCAGCGCGATCTGGCGCCCGTCAGTCGCTTGCACGGAGAGGCAGTAGACCTCCGGATTTGTCGGTCCGGCCGGCCCGGCCAAACGCGGGCGCAGAAGGCTGCTTGGATTCATCACGGCACGGTCCTGTCCGCCAAAGGGATTCGGATTCGTGACTCCCTCCTTCAGCAGCCAGCGGCGATTGAAGACATGCTGCGGCAGTTTGCCCGTGCCCCAGGCGATGCGTGCTGGCTCGAGATTCGACACGGCCCGACGCACGCCATCCACGATTCGTGAAATGATGAACTGCCTGTAGTTCAGCGAAGAATCTTTGTTCGTGATGGCGGAGACGCTGGAATGAGTGTGCGTGCCTGAGAACATCATGTTCGACACCGGAATGCCCGTGGCGGCCTCGATCTTTTGCTTGGCCTCATCCCACACATCGCGACCG
>CANJVS010000275.1 GCA_947477755.1 Verrucomicrobiaceae bacterium
ATCACGCACTGGCATGCGCCAAACCCGGAAGACCTTTCAAGCTTGTGCCCGAACGCCTCCACGCGCTGAAGGGTTTCGGCATCAAAGGTGGTTTCGATTTTTAATTCGTCAGGTGTCCATTGCTGATGAAAGCGCGGTTGCTTCAGCGCCTCGTTTGGTTCCATGCCCTGATCGATCACATTCGAGATCAAAAGCAGTGTCTGCGTGATGATCGTCGGTCCGCCGGCTGCCCCCACCGTGAGGATCGGCTGACCGTCCTTGAACACAAGTGTCGGGCTCATGCTGGAAAGCGGACGCTTGCCGGGCGCGATGCTGTTGGCCTCGGCGCCGATGAGTTTGAAGGCATTCGGCACGCCCGGTTGAACGGCGAAGTCGTCCATTTCATCATTGAGCAGCACGCCTGTTCCCGGGATGATGACCTTGCTGCCAAAGGCGGTGTTGATCGTTTGATTCAATGCCACCCAATTGCCTTCGGCATCAGCCGTGCTCAGATGCGTTGTGTGCTTGCCGAAAACGTCACCCTCCCAATGCGGCGGCATGCCATGCGTGGGCACGGGGGTCACGTGATCCAGGTCGATTTTTCCCGCGAGTTTCTTCGCATATTCCGGATCGACAAGTCCACGCGGCACTTTGGTGAAATCGGGATCACCCAGCCAGTAGGCGCGATCGGCAAAGGCCAGTTTCATGGCCTCTGTGATCACATGCACGCGGCTGCTGGCGCGGAAATGGCGGATCGGAAAATGCTCGAGGATGTTCAGAATCTCCGCCACATGCACGCCTCCGCTGCTCGGCGGCGGCATGGCCACGATGTCGTAGCCGCGATAGTTCGCCCGCACCGGCTCCCGCTCCACGGCCTTGTATCCGGCAAAATCCGCCGCGGTGGTGATGCCGCCGTTTGCCTTCATCCACGCTTCTGTTTTCTGTGCGTATTCGCCGCCGTAAAACCACTCGATCCCGTGCCCGGCGATGGCGCGGTAGGTTTTAGCCAGATCCTTCTGCACGAGCAGGTCTCCCTGCTTCAGGGGCGTGCCGTCGGCTTTGAAGAAGATGGCTGCGGTGGCGGGCAAGAGCTTCAGTTGGCTGGCCATCCCCGCGATCTTGCGCGCATAGACGGCATCGATCAAAAAGCCCTTTTCTGCGATCTCCGCCGCTGGCAGAAGCAGGTCGGCCAGCTTGAGTTTGCCGTGTTTTTTCAAAGCCAGATCGTAGGCCCGCAGCGCGCCGGGTATGCCTGAAGCGAGGGCACCTGTTTTGCTCGCCTCATGGTCGAGCTTTCCATGGATGACATACATGTCCCGGCTGGCCTTTGACGGCGCCATCTCGCGCCCATCAATGCAGGTGATGGTGCCATCGGCTGCACGGATGACGAGGAAGCAGCCCCCGCCAATCCCGGAGTTGTGGCCGTCCACGACGCCCAGAGTCAGTCCGGCGGCCACGGCGGCATCAATGGCATTGCCGCCGTGCCTGATGGCATTCACGGCGGCATCCGTCGCCAGTGGTTGTACGGTGGCTGCGGCAAAGCGGGGAAATCCAGGCTCGGCAGCGCTGGCCGGCATGAGGCTCAAACACAGAGTCAGGAGTGAGACGGAGAGGCAGCGATTCATGGCAGGTGTGAAACAAACACCATGAAGGCACTCTATCCATGCTTTTCCTCTGGCATCAGCGTGCTGTATCAGTGTAACTAGAGGCTTCTTTTTCTGTAGTTACTCCCGCATGTCCATCGAGCCGAATGATTCCCCATCTCCACAGCCTCCACCCGAGGCGGTAGATGCGGCGTATCCGTCTCTTCAGGAACTCGCGGACCTGCTTCCCCAATACGAGATGCATGGCATCATCGGTATCGGCGGCATGGGTGCCGTATACAAGGCGCGTCAGGTCGCCCTGGACCGCTGGGTGGCCATCAAAGTTTTGCCAATCGCAGCCTCCGAAAGTACCGAGGACACACAGCGCTTCATCAAAGAGGCACGCTCCATGGCCAGGCTTGTGCATCCGCACATCGTCGCCGTTTTTGACTTTGGTCAGACCCATGCCCGGCATTTGTTTTTGGTGATGGAATATGTGGAGGGTCAGGATCTGCATCTGCGCACGCGCGCCGGTGAGATCACACCGCAAAAAGCGCGCGAGGTGATCGCCCAGCTTTGCGATGCACTGCAATTCGCCCATGACCGGGGTGTGGCGCATCGTGACATCAAGCCGGCGAACATCCTCATCACCAATGACTGGAAAGTGAAGGTCGCTGATTTCGGGCTCGCCCGTGATCTGAGCTCGCAGCCCAATGCCGACGAGCCTGAGTTTGGCACGCCCGATTACACGGCGCCAGAGAGACTGATCATCGGAGCTGTCGTGGACCACCGGGCCGACATCTATGCGCTCGGCGTGGTGATTCACGAAATGCTCACCGGCAAAACACCGGCCGCCGCGGGCAAAGACACGTGCAAAAATTTGCCTGATGGTTTTGCAGGAGTGATCTCCAAGTGCCTGATGAGTGAGCCTGACCTCCGCTATCAAAAGGCGAGCGAGGTGAAGGTTGCCCTGCTCACCGCCACGGCCGAGCGACAGAAAAGCGATTCAGAGCAGAGCAAAAAGACGCACCCAACGCCGCAAAACGCGGAGCCGCAGACGCACATCGAGCCGCTCTCCTCCTACACGAGCTACCGACCATCGCGGCTCGCACGTTTGAGCCGCGTGCTCGGGCCGATAGGCTGGGGCATGGCTTCGGTGCTTTTGGTTGGGGCATTCGCCTGGTTGTTGTTGAAAGACAAGGTGAGCTTTGAAGTCGCCAAAGAGGAATCGCCTGCCATGCCGTCCGCGGAAGTGGCTGCCCCGGTAGAGCCCGTCAAATCTCCGGAACCGTCTCCAGTGCCTCCTGCGCCGGTGGCGTCAGCGGCACCCAATCCCGCTCCTGCTCCCGCCGTGAAAACACCAGCGATGGCCGCGGCAAAAGTCACGCAGGACATGGCTGAGCCCGTGATCCAACTGCCGGAAACTCCGCCCTACACCGTGCCGGATGGGCCGCCCGGTGAGGTTGCGCGTTTTGACGGACATACCGGCCCGGTTTATTCCCTGGGACTCCTCAGTGATCAGCATCGCATCCTCTCGGTCAGCATGGATGGGACGCTGCGTGTTTGGGATGTCGCCTCTCAGAAAACCTTGAGCAAAGTCGATGTCGGCATTGACCAGTTGCTGCGTGTGCAGCCAAGCATAGATGAGACCATGGCGCTCGTTTACAGCTCGCGCTCAGACAAGCTTGCCCTGATTGACCTCACGCAGGGCAAGGTCCTCCACACCGCCCAGTTCCCGAATGAACGGCTGACGCAGGCCAGCCTGGCGGCTGATGGTAAAACAGTCCTTGCCGGTGGCAGTGGGGATGATCCAGCTCAGAATCTCTTTGTGTGGAAGCCCGGAGAAGATGGCCCGCTTGAGCCTGTCAGCGGCTACAAAGGACGTGTTTATGCCATCACCCCAACACCCTCCGGAAGAGAGCTGATCATTACCGGGGCTGAGTTGATCGATGCCACGTCCAAATCGTCCCGCCCTCAAGCCGCAATGTTCTCACCAGTCACCGGGCAGTTCACCGCGCTCGACAGCAGTTCCATCGGTTATATCACGCGTATTTTCACCACTCCCGGGACGGCGCTGGCGTACACGACGGGCAGCACGCCCAAGGTGGTTTCGTTGCCCAGCTTTCAGGTTGTCAGATCTTTTTCAGCACCTCCGCGTGAAGGTCCCTATCCCCTCGCCGGCAGGGTCGTTGATCGTGATCGTCTCCTGCTCACTTCATGGTCGGATTTCACCCTGCGGGCCCAAGAAATTTCCAGCGGTGAGGAAGTCTGGCGCACCAGTCTGAGCGAGCCTGTCACCGACATCGCGGTCAGCCGGGACGAGCACTGGGCGGTGCTCAGCACCCGTTACAAGGACACAAACCAGCAACAGGAAGGCACTTTTGATCTCATCCTCTGGCGGTTGCCAAAGTGGTCCACACTCATCAGCCGTGCAGCCACTGAGGCCCTCGCTGCCACGCAGTTGGCCGACCTTGGCAGGCACGATCCTGAACTCGATGCGATGCGGCAGAAATTGAAAACCTCTTTTGTCGTGCCCGATGGTCAGGAGATCGCCACCCAGCGCCAGACTCTGGACACACTGTATGTTAGGGCGCTCCGACTCAAAATGCCGGGTCTGGCTCCGACTGAACAGAATGCCATCAAGAAGGAGGTGGACATCATCGCGCTCGGCGACTCGCTGCCGCCTGCCGATATGGATTTTTCCCTGCCAAAGCCCCTGCTTGAGTTGCGCAGCATCTATCGGCAGCAGCTCGAAGCACTGCTGGAAAAGCAGAAATCATCAGTCGCCGACATTGTTAAATCGGTGGAGTCCTACCTCACGCCACTGCGCCAAAAAAGAGAAGCTGAAGGAGACGCCATCGGTGTGGCCCGGGTCGCGGCGGTGCTCAAGGAATGGCAGCAGTCCGTTGGAGTGTCAGCAAAGGCTGATTCGGGCAGCAACCCAACGCCGGCAGGCACACCAGCAAGCCCACCGGCAGGCGCGCCGGCGGGTACACCCACCAAACGGCCTGATCGCGCTGGCAGTGTTTTTTCCATTCAGCGCTCGGCTTTGAACACCAACCCCACCATGCCGCCGCCTGAGGTCAGTCGTGTGCCGCGCACTCTCGGGCCGGTCGTCGCCATCGCCGGTGGTTCCGATCATCTCTTTGCATTGCTCCCTGA
>CANJVS010000276.1 GCA_947477755.1 Verrucomicrobiaceae bacterium
GCTTCAGGTATTGCAGCCCGTCATCGAGGATCAGCACATCCGAGCCAAACTTGCGGATGGCATGAGCGCCGGCCTTCACACGGTTGCGATCCACGACGACCGGCACGCCTGGGCAGTTGTGCGCGAGCATGAAGGGCTCATCCCCCGCAGTGTAGGAATCGAGCAGCACTTTTTCACCATCGGACACGACGCGGGCCGGCAGGCCTTTGGGCTTGCGCGCCAGGCCGAGCTTGGCGGCGATGCGCCAGCTCAGCGGGGCTTTGCGCTGACGTTTGCTTTTATAACCACGGCTCAGAATGGCGACACGGCGTCCGCGATCCCGCAGCGATTTGGCGAGCAGTTCCACGACCGGCGTCTTGCCCGTGCCGCCGACGGTGATGTTGCCGACGCTGATGACCGGCACGCCGAGATGATGGTCATGGATGTAGCGCTCGCGGTAGAGATACAGGCGCAGCCTCACCGCGCCCTTGTAGATGCCCGACAGAAACCAGAATACGGTGCGCAGCAACGACGCGCGAATTCCACGTCGATTGTGGATGATCACGTCGATGATGTATTGCTCGAGATCTTCGAGGGTGTCCTTCATGCTGACGAGCACTCTGGACGAGAGCGGATCTTTTTACACCGTAAAGATTGCGTGTGAGCCAAGGTATTTTGTCTGACACCAACTTATGATGAGCAGGAAAAAATTGTGATTCCCAAAAAGACCGTGTCTTGGCAGACTCCAAAGCATTCCCTCTTCCATGACTGCATTTTCTGAGTCTTCGGTCCCCAACGTGGTTTCGGCACGCCGGGAAGTTGCGCTTACCTCCTGGGATTTGTTGCTGGCCTGTCTTTCCATTTATGTACTGGCGGCGCTGATCGTGGACATGGCATTCGATCTCCCTCATGAGATCCAAAGCATACTGCATCTGGCAGACACGGGTTTGTGCCTTGTCTTCCTGGCGGACTTTCTGCGCCGCCTGCTCACTGCGCCTTCAAAAATGGAGTATCTGAAATGGGGCTGGATCGATCTGCTCGCCAGCATTCCGAGTGTGGATGCTCTGCGCTGGGGCCGTGTGGTGAGTGTGACACGATTGCTCATGGTCCTGCGAGCAGTGCGCTCGGGCCGCGCCCTTTTGCGTGTGCTGCGACATGATCCCGGACGTGCAGTCATCGCAGCCACGCTGCTCACGACCACACTGGTGATGATCACCTGCTCCATCCTGATTCTCACCGTCGAGACAGCGGAAAAGTCGAACATCAAGAATGGCTACGATGCACTCTGGTGGAGCCTCACCACCATCACGACGGTCGGCTATGGCGACCACTTCCCTGTGACCGCGAAAGGACGTCTAGTGGGGGCATTGCTAATGGGAACGGGGATCACACTGTTCGCCACTTTCACGGCTTTTATCAGCGCCAAGATCATGAACATGCACCAGAAGCATGAGCGCGATGAGGTGGATGCTATCTATGACGAAGTGAAAAACCTGCGTGTAGAAATGCGTGAGTTGCGTGAAGCCATCAAGGCTCAGCAAGTGTCTCGATCAACGCCGCTGACTGATGATAAAACCTGCTGATAATTCTACTGCCCTGTTCGCCACCCCACCGCCATAGAATCACCTCCCCAAACCAAAACACGCACACATGACTACTACCTCACTCGCTCTAGCTTCGGCTGATTACTCCATCACGCACGGTCTCTATCTCTTCGGTATCTTCGGTCTAGCAGGCATCATGATGGCCATTCTTGGTTACAAGCTTTTCGATAAGTTCACGCCGGGAGATCTGCACAAGGAGATCTTCGAGCACAAGAATGTGGCTGCGGCTATATTAGCAGGCAGTGTGATCATTGGCGTTTCACTCATTCTGGCTGCGGCCATGGGGAACTGATTCTTCACTGTGTTCATTCACTCACTTTTTCTACTGACATGAAACGCAGTCGCGTCGTCGCTCTCACGCTGGCCGGGATCAGCCTGAGTCTTACTGGCTGTCGACGCAGCACTTCTTCCGCTTCGAGTGATGTCCACGGCACATCGATCCTGCCGCCGTCAGGACTCAATCCTGACATGCGCTCCAGCCTTCCCACCTTTGTGCCGGGGCAAGATGTGTCGGGTCAAAGCCCGCCGCTGAATGCCTATGACCCGCAGTTGGGCTACTATCATCTGCCCTGCACCGCTTGGTTTCCGTATCCCTATGATCACTATGACTCGCGCTGGGGCTACTACCGCTGCGGGCGCTGGTCAAAGAACCGCAGTACAGCCCACCACGGTTCAGGTTACTATGGCGGTGTCGGCAGGCCATTCACTGGCACGAATTCGGCGACGTCGAACGCCGCTGGTGGAGATCTCGTTCAACCTCCTGGAGCACCGTTGCACTCGGGTGTGCCGCATTCGCAGGCATCGAATACTCGGCTTGGCTCCACCAGTCGCGGCGGCTTTGGTAGCACAGGTCGCTCTTCATCATCCTTTTTCTCCTCAGGATCTTAAAGCTGTGCAGCGCCTCACTCATGATCCACGCCCTGACTGGCAGGCACAGGTCGAGTCTCAAGGACTCACCTATCATACCATTGAAGGTGAGATCTATTGGGATGAGTCCGCGCACTATCGATTCACCTCCGCTCAAATTGAAACGCTGGAGCAAAGCACGCGTACTTTACAGCAACTCTGCATCGAAGGTGCTGAGCGAGCGATCAGGGAGGATTGGCGTAATCGCCTCTGCATTTCTGAAGCTGCCTGGAAGGAGATCATGGCTTCATGGGAACGTGATGACCTTTCTCTCTATGGTCGCTTTGATTTGATGTGGGATGGCACGGGGAATCCGAAGCTCTTGGAATACAATGCAGATACTCCCACAGGCCTGCTGGAGGCCGCCGTGGTGCAGTGGCAGTGGCTGCAGCAATGTCACCCGCAAGATGACCAATTTAATTCGATCCACGAGCAACTGCTGAGTGCATGGCGCGCATGGCCTGAGCGGCGCATCCACTTCAGCGCGCAGCGTGATGCAGAGGAGGATTGGCGGACCGTGCTGTACCTTCAGGACACCTGCCAGCAGGCTGGAAAGCGGGCATCCGATCTCGCCATTGAAGACCTCGGTTGGAATCCTGGATTGAATCGATTTGTCGATGCAGAAGGCGAACCTGTGGAGATGCTTTTCAAGCTCTACCCATGGGAGTGGATGTGGAGTGAACCCTTTGCCAATCATTTGCCAGGGCGCTGCCAGAACTTCATCGAACCCGTGTGGAAAATGCTCTGGAGTAACAAAGCTTTTCTCGTGCTTTTGTGGGAACACTTTGAAGGGCACCCCAATCTACTGCGCGCTGGTTTTACTCCTGAAGGACTCGGCGCTTCTTATGCCCAGAAGCCACTGTTTGGACGCGAGGGTTCCAATGTCCACCTCGTCGAGAAGGGTCAGATAATCGAGTCGAGTGACGGTCCCTGGGGTAAGCTGCCTGTCGTTTATCAGGCGCTGCATCCAGAGGTCAACTTCTCAGGCCAACATCCTGTGATCGGCTCCTGGATCATCGGGGGTGAGCCAGCAGGCATTGGCATCCGTGAAGACCTCTCGCGCATTACGGCAAACTCCAGCCGCTTCATCCCGCATCGCTTTTGACTCGGCCACGTTAGGTTTCAAAACTTGCCATCACGGCTCTCGAAGTGTGTGGGCTTATCGAGTGTGGTGGCGCCTCTCTGAATCCATGAAGCGACCCAATCGATGAGGTCCGATTCAGAGAGTTTCGCTTGATCCAATTTTTCCCAACTCAGTCCGCGCCGCAGTATCGCGAAAACGTGAGACACCGATGTTGCGTCTAGCGGTGCCAGCTTCATCGCTCGCACGTTTCGCCATGCGGGCCAGTGACGGCCCCATTTTGCCTGCGACGCCGAGAATAAGAATGTCGCCCGGCAAACGCTGCATCATCTCCACCACAGATTCTATCGGCTCACTGAGTCGGTCTTCCAACTCAATCAGCGTCGTGGGTGGACTGGGGGCCTGACCACTCACGGAATCTTCAGGACCAGGCCGGGATGGATCAGATCGGTGCTGAGACTGTTGGCAGCCTTGATCTTGGCGACGGTTGTGCCGCGTTTGCGGGCGATCGCGTAGAGCGAGTCGCCGGAGACCACCTTGTAGCTGCCACCAGAGGATTTTTTCTTGGCGGTGCTGCCGGACTTCGAAGAACTGGACTTGGATTTGGGCTTGGTGGAGGCGGTCGTTTTTCTGGGGGTGCTACTGCCACCCGAGGTGCTGCCACCCGAGGTGCCGCTGACCGAACTTCTGCCGCTTGAGGAACCGCCTGAGCTGCTGCCAGCCGAACTGCCGCCGCTTGAAGCGCCTGACGTCTTGGGCTTCGAGCCTGCCGGTGAATTGAATGCGTAGAGGTCAGGCGCGACCGGGGCTGGAGGTGGCGTGTAGGTAGGCGCGGCAGGTCCGGCGATCTGACCGGGCTGGTTCGGATAGGGATGGTAGCCACCATCGCTCGGCACGTTCGACACATACAGATCATCCTGTGTACTGCCCGGCTTCTGGAATGGATTTTTGCCGTTCTCGCAGGAGGCGAGGCCCAAGGCGAGGATGATCAGGGTCAGGAGGCGAACGGTGGAAATCAGGTGCATGACGTATTCAGGAATGGGCTGCCGGCAGGTTAAACTGCGCCAGTATGATGGTTTTACGAAGGGATTTGTTCAACATGAAATGCCAAGGCTGATAAGCCGGCCCCTCGCC
>CANJVS010000277.1 GCA_947477755.1 Verrucomicrobiaceae bacterium
GACCATGAAGGTCAGAAACACGATCTTCACCAGAGAGGCGATGAGGAAGGTCAGGTCGATGTTGGCGAGTAGGAGTGCCATGGGGGCACGCCATTATCAGGAAGGCTTTACGAGCGGCAACTCGTATTTGTGAAAAATTTCACAAGCGCCCCCTGAATCGACTGCAAACAAGGTGCCATCCGGCCTCAAATAACCTGGAGCCCACCAATTTTTTGCCACCCATCCCGCAGGTCGAATCACCGAAACGTGGCGATCGGTTCGTAAACTGAGCAATCTGAAAGCGGTATCCTGAGGGCAGGATCGAAAAAGAAGAGCGCCTAAGTGTGCGAACTCAGCGAATGACCACCCAGCCCACGAAGATCAGGATGGGCAGCAAAATGGGCAGAGCGAACTGCCAGATGTAGCGGAGGAAATCGGGCGTGTGGACCTTTGATTTGTCGGCGATCGCCTTGACCATGAAATTGGGGCCATTGCCAATGTAACTGCCAGCGCCAAAAAAGACGGCTCCAAGAGAGATCGCGAGCAGCGTCTGAGGATGCGCGGCGGCAAAACTGAGAACATCCGCCGGAGAGTCGACACTGAGGTGCTCAGCGCCCATGGCTGCGGCGAGAAAGCTCAAATAAGTGGGTGCGTTGTCGAGAAAGGCGGATAGCCCGCCTGTCGCAAAATAATAGCCGATGGGGGTGCTGATCTGCACGGCCTGACCGCTTTGCAGGATCTGCAGCGCAGGAATCATGGTGAGAAAGATACCGATAAAGAGGTAACCAACCTCTTTCACTGGACCAAAATTGAAATCATTGGCCTCATGGATCTCACGCTTTGCGGTAAAGAAAGAGCCGGCAGCTGCCGCGATCATGACCAGTGCGGGCACTGAGAGGACACCGCCAATGAGGGTTTCCTGAACGCTTTTGGGCAGGAAAACGGCGGTCAGCACGATGCCGAGAAAAACGAGATTGGGCAGACCCCGAATGCCAAACTCCTCATGAGCGGTTTCTTTGTCACGGACTGATTTGGGAGCGCGGCGGAAATTGCGAACATCCAAAAAATAAAAAACGGCAAGCAGGAGGGCAACGCTGATGCACCACCCCGTCAGGCCATGCTGAAGAACCCACCAAAATGGCACCCCACGCAGGAAGCCAAGGAAAAGCGGTGGATCACCAATCGGTGTCAGCGCTCCGCCGCAATTGCTGACAACAAAAATGAAAAAGACAACGTGCAGCCCCGTGACACGGTATTTGTTCATGCGAATCCAGGGCCTGATCATGAGCATGGACGCGCCGGTGGTTCCGATGACATTTGCCAGCACTGCACCGATGGCGAGGAAGATGGTGTTTCGAGAAGGCGTGGCCTCACCCTGCACGCGAATACTGATGCCTCCTGAGATGACAAACAGAGATCCAATGAGTGCCATGAAGCTGATGTACTCGTGCGCGGCATGGAGGAGTGGATGCCAGTCATGCTGCACGCCGACATAGTAACTGGCAGTGACCAGTCCGAGACCGACAGCCACCTTCGGATAATGATGCTCCCAGAAATGCGCGGCCATCAACGGCATGAGGGCGATGCACAGCAGCAGGGCAGCGAAGGGCAGCACCATCCAGTAAGATGGCAGGACGGCGGCGATGAACGGGAGCATTGCTTAACGGTAGAAATCGAGTGTGTGCCTGAGCCCCGTCTGCCAGGAAACCTTCGGATCGAAACCAAGATCGCCCCTGGAAGCAGTAAGATCGGCGGCGGAGTCTTTGATGTCACCGCTTCGTGCGGGTTGATGCACGGGCTTCAGGGATTGGCCGGTGAGGTGGTTCAACTCGTTCACGAGATCGAGCAGCGTCACACTGACACCGCCAGCGATGTTGAAGAATCGCCCGGCCACCTTGGCGGCAGGTTGCTCGGCGGCGAGAAGATTGGCGGCCACGACATTGTCAATGTAGGCGAAGTCACGCGACTGAAGGCCATCACCAAAGATGGTTGGGGCGTTGCCCTTGAGCATCATGGTGCAGAACTTGGCGATGACTCCGGAGTAGGCAGACGTAAAGGATTGCCGCGGACCGAAGACATTGAAGTAACGCAGCGCGACGGTTTCCAGGCCGTAAAGTTGATGGAAAATCTGCCCATAGCGTTCGCTGCCATATTTCTGCAGACCATAAGGAGTGAGCGGCATGACGGGATCGCTCTCCTTTTTCAGTGGCGCCTCGCTGTCGCCGTAAATGGCAGCTGAGGAGGCAAACATGAAGCGCTTCACTTTGGCATCGCGCGCCGCAATGAGGAGCTTCAAGGAGGCTTCGAGATTGACGGCATTGCTTTCCATCGGCTGGGCTACTGACTGCGGAACGGAAGCTATGGCGGCCTCATGGAAAACCCAGTCGCAGCCCTGGACGAGCTTGGTGATCAGCGCGGTGTCACCGACACAGCCCTGAACAAACTCAACCTGACTTCCCTGCCCCGCCCAGGCAAGATTGGCGTTAGCATCGCCCGTACTGAGGTCGTCGAGCACGATGACTTTGGCTCCGCGCGCGCTGAGTGCCTGAGCGATATGGGAGCCAATGAATCCGGCTCCACCTGTGACAAGGGCTTTGATGTTCAAGGATGAGGTGGTGGGCATGTGAATGATCACCAAACCGCAAAGAGGGAAAGCTGGCAACTGGGGAGAATTGCGAGATGCATTTTTGACAGTGCCTGCGCAGGGGCTTGCACGGGAAGAGATTTACTCGATGGGAT
Source organism: Verrucomicrobiaceae bacterium (assembly GCA_947477755.1). Classification (GTDB taxonomy): domain Bacteria; phylum Verrucomicrobiota; class Verrucomicrobiia; order Verrucomicrobiales; family Verrucomicrobiaceae; genus Prosthecobacter. Next base: position 2,719 of record CANJVS010000277.1, read on the forward strand.
CTTTAGTTACCAAAGAGCCATCGAAGGCTATCTTGGGGGCAACTTCGCGCTGTAGTGCACGCATCGATGCCTGTTATCATCAAAGGCAAAGTGCAGCCATTGCTTATCGGCGCTGACAAAACCGTCGGGGTAGTTCATGCGGCCTTTGGGGCCATCGACCGACTCCTGCTGGAGCACCCGTTGATAAGGCCAGGTTTTGCCACCATCAAAACTGATCCAGAGCGCCATGGGACTGCGGTGTTTGCTGTTGGGATTGTGTAGCAGAGCGACACTGTCTCCACCGAGGCTGTAGAGCATGGCCTTGCTGCCCGGATTGGGAATGGGCGTGATGCTGGCATAATCAGGCCAGGTTTTACCACCATCCTTGCTTTCGGCCTTGAACAGCATGCCGCCCAGGCGGTCACCTCGAATGATCATGAGCAGCCGGCCATCACTGAGTTCGACAATGCTGTTCTCGGCCCAGCCGTGGTATCTCTCGTCCGGAGTGAGGCGGATGTCGCCGTGCTCGGTGTAGGTCTTGCCGCCATCAGAACTGATGAGCACGCCATTGCGCGGATTGCTGACATAATGGAAGAGCGCCTTATGCCAGGGCTTGTTTTCGGCCTCTGGTGGTGCCGTGCCAGCGGGCGGCCCCCCGTAATGCTGGAATGGGATGATGATGCGACCATCTTTGGTGACGATGTGTCCACGGATGAAAGTGAACTTGGCAAGACGCCCGGGCATGGGCTCGGGTTTGCTCCAAGTTTTGCAATGATCGTCGCTGTGCATCATCCACGATTGCCAGTCGCGTCCCCATGTCTGCGAGTGAGTACTGAAGAACATCGTTGTGCGACTGCCTATGGTCATGATCTCCGTGGCACCCTGACCGCTGGTGATTCCGCTGCGCGGGAAGGTTGTCTCCACAGGTTCAAGAGGCGACCATGTTTTGCCCTGATCCAAACTTCGCGTGAGCCCAATGTAATTTTTCGGTGATGGTTCGAAATCATCACCGGCGAGTAAAGAGATGATCCATGATCCATCCGGCAATTCGCGCAGTGTCGTGTCGCACACCATTTTGTTCGGCGTGACGCCGTCATAAGGAATGCTCTTCCGGTCCTGCCTGGCATCCTCGACGGCTTGCACAGTCCATTTCGGATCGGGTTGGATGGCTTTCGGCAGATGCGGCGCGTGGGCTTTGTTCACCACGGTTTTGCTGACTTTGGTTTGCGAGAGAATGTCCTTCTCGGTGAACTTCACATGCAGGATCTCGGCATCGCTGTGGCGGTTCCAATCATAAAGAATGTGGATATCCCCATTCGGTGCCTGAAAACCATCGGGATAGGAAACCTCTGCGCGGTCATCAATGACCAATCCCCTGCCCCACGTCCTGCCATCATCATTGGAAAGGAAAGCCGTCATGCTGCTGCGACGCGGCAGACGCAGGTCAATCGGGCCGTTTTTGACAAGCAGGAGGTTTCCACTCGCAAGTCGGCGAATGAAGAAGCGGGCGCTGACATTCTGAATCGCGCTAGGTTGCGGCGTGCTCCAGGTCATGCCCTTGTCGGACGAAAAACTTTCGCTGATGCCCTTCTTTGTCCGAGCAAGCATCCACAGGCTGCCAGCCTTACGCTCGACGATCATATGCTCATCGAAATCGGTTTCAGGAAACGCCACGCCACTGCGACGCGTCCACGATTTACCCTGGTCAGTCGAAGCAAAGACATTCGCCATGCGGATCGCATCCAGGTCCTTGTGCGCCTCTTTCAGATACCCCGGACCAATGCGATCCCGCGTCCACAGCGCGACCGGCAGCAGCCAGTCACCATTCGAAAGCACCGTCGGTTTATTCAGCGTGCAGCCATCCGCAAAACGCACGGGGGATGACCACTTGGGTTCCGCTGCATCAGGATCATCGCACCGGATGTACCAGTCGCCACAACGACCGTCAAAGTAGCCAAGACTCTGATCAAAGAAGCACCACAAACGTCCCAGCGGATCC
>CANJVS010000278.1 GCA_947477755.1 Verrucomicrobiaceae bacterium
AAGGCCATCGGCAATGGTTGGAACAGCGCCACGGCGGATCGCGTGCCGCACATCAAGATGGCGGATCTCGACGAGGGCATTCTGAAAATCGCCAGCGCATCCAAGGAGGCCGGACACGCCGCACACATTCATCATGAAGCGGGTTTCACGGATGGAGGCGCGGTGATTCGATTCAAGTTTCCCGGCCTGAACAAAAGCGAATCACTCCAGCTCGGCTATGTGGATCGCGAGTTGAAGGGCGTTCATGCCGGGCACCTCTGCTATGGCATTCTCAGCCAGAGTTCGATCACGCTCATCGACCACAAGACCGGTATCATGAATCTGGAAAACCGGAAGCGTCGTGACGATGCCACAGCCCGCAAAGAGAAGGTGCCGGCGGATCTGGAAGCATTGCTCAAGAGCAAACAAACCTCAGTGCCATGGAAGGCCGACACCCGGTGGCATGAACTTGCCCTCGTCACTGAAGGCGACGAGATGCGTCTGAGCATCGACGGCAAACTGCTCGCCAAACACCGATCCGAAGGCTTCTCCCACCCGATGAAGCGCTGGTTCAGCTTTCTGGTGAACAACACGGTGTGGATCGACGACGTGAAGATCTGGAAAGTCCGCTGATTTCCTTCACCCCGTGGGGTCACATCAAACCAACGATTGCAGGCACGGGATGGATCATCGCATCAGTGACCGACAGCAGCCTGGCCAAACGCTTGAGAGAACACGTTGATCATCATTTTTGTCGAACGACTGCGTATCATTCACCTGCCAGCAATTGAATATTTTTCCCATGACTCTCCTTTCCAATCTCCAGGCCGCCCTTCTGCTGGCCCCACTGCTGGCGCAAGGCGCAACGGAGTCCGTTGCACGCTCAGTCGTGAATGAAAAACATCGCGCCTTGTTTCAGGAGCACTGCGTCTCATGTCACGGCCCCGAAAAGCAGAAGGGCAAGTTCCGCGTGGATGATTTGCCGTTCACCATCACCAACATCGAGACGGCAGAGAAGTGGCAGAAAGTGCTCAATCAAATGAACTCGGGCGACATGCCGCCTGAGGACGAAAAGCAGCCAGCCAACGCAGCGAAGGCCGATTTTCTCGATGATCTGGCGAATGTGATGGTCTCAGCACGCCGCAGTCTGGGTGATCAAAACGGCATCATCACCATGCGCAGACTGAACCGCCGAGAATACAGGAACACCCTGCGTGAACTGCTCGGCGTGGAGATCAATGTGGCGGAATTGCCGTCGGATGGCGGCTCGGGTGGATTCGACACAGTGGGCGCGAATCTCTTCATGTCAGCGAACCAGCTTGAGCAATATCAGGCGCTCGGCCGCGAGGCCCTGGAAGAGGCGTTTGCATGGCAGGCTGCGGCGGGTGTGGAAAAGAAGCTGCATTACGAAGGCGAAACAACGACGCCCGTGGTGCGGAAGTTTGTGGCTTATCAAATCGATGCGAGGGAGCGCGCGCAGAAATGGGTGAAGGCGGTGGAGGAGGCCGCAGCAAAGCCGGAGAACAAGGACATCGTCGCGAAGCTCAAGAAGGAATCAAAGAACGACTCTATCTTCCGTCGCGAATGGGCAAGAATTCCAGGCGCTCCCAATCCACGCGCGTTTGGCTTTGATAAAAAGGGCGAGAACGATGCCGACCTGGCCAACGATTCGCTCGGCGCGGGCTGGCTGAAATATCACCAGTATTACATCCAGCAACCGGCGATTGATCAGGGTGCGTATCTGGGCACGCAGACACGGCATCCGGCCGAATTGAATGTGAACTACATCGAGCTGCTCGTGCCTTTTGACTGGCCGGTCGGTGACTACATCGTCCGCGTGCGTGCTGCTGCGACGAAAGAGTCGCCGCCCGAGCGTCGCTTTCTGGACTTCGGCATTCATGCGCGCACGGGGCGTGTGATGGCCACCCATGAAATCACCGGCACACTGGAGTCGCCACAGGTGATCGAAATCCCGCTGACCCTGACTCGCGGCAATGCCGACCGTGACAGCCGCACCTTGTTCATTCGGGAAAAGGGCAGTTGGGACACGAACGAAGAAGGCGGCCGCAAGCGTGCCGAAGCCGTGAAGCGCAACGGCATCGGCCCCGAATTGGTGCTGTGGATTGACTGGATGGAGATCGAGCGCGCACCGAATGTGAACAAGCCCAAACCGCCAGGCTTTGCGGCACTGAATCTTCCGCTCGATGCCAAATCACCCGCCCCCGCCCTGCCCGAGCTTCGAGCTGGATTGGAGCGCTTTGCGACGGAGGCCTTTCGCGGCACCCAGCCACCTGCGGACTACATTGACCGCCTGCTGAGCCTCTACGACGTGCGCATCAAAGCCGGCGACAAACCCAATGCAGCGCTGAAGGAAACACTGTCCGTCGTGCTGACCTCGCCGATGTTTCTCTACCTCGCGGAGCCTTCGCCCGATGACAAACGCAGACCGCTGAGCGACGCCGAACTCGCCACACGTCTCTCCTATTTCCTCTGGAGCGCACCACCGGATGCCACGCTGCGTGATCTCGCGAAACGCGGTGAATTGAAGAAGTCTGAAGTGCTCACCGCGCAAACGGAGCGCCTGCTCAATGACCCGCGCTCGGAGGGCTTTTTGCAAGCCTTTGTGCACCAATGGCTCGGCCTGGATCGCATCGATTTCTTTGAAGTGAATCGCGCGCTGTATCCGCGCTTTGACTCGGGAACCAAGGTCGCCGCCAAGGGTGAGATCCATGAAACCATCGCACACATCATGAAGCACAACGCCAGCCTGCGTGATCTGCTCAAATCCGACTACGTGGTGATCAATCGCGTGCTCGCTCACTACTACGGCATCTCCGGCGTGAAGGGCGATGGCTACGAAAAGGTGTCGCTGCCGAAAGATTCACCACGCGGCGGACTGCTCGGCATGTCAGCCATTCATTTCATGGGCGGCAATGGCGAGCGCACCAGCCCCGTCGAGCGCGGATCCTGGGTGCTGCGCAAGCTCCTGCACGATCCGCCGCCGCCGGCTCCTGCAAACGTCCCCGCCATCACGCGACTCGCCGGCAAGGTGCTCACCACGCATGAACGTTTGTTAGCCCATCAGGAAGAGCCGCAGTGCGCGAGCTGCCACCGCAAGATCGACCCCATCGGCTTTGGTCTGGAGAACTTCGACGCCGCCGGCCAGTGGCGCACCGAGGACAGCTACATGGCCATCGACGCCGCCGGCAAACCTGATCCCAAGAGCAAGAAGACCTGGACGATCAACGCCGCCGCCGAGCTCTACAAAGGTCCCAAGTTCGACAACTTTTTCGCCCTCCGCGACATCATCTCCAGCAAGTCCGAGGCCTTCGCCCGCAGCTTCAGCGAAGCCTTGATCGAGTTCGCGCTCGGCCGGCCGATCGGCTTCCGCGATGAACCTCTGATCGCCGATATGATCGCCCAGGCCGGCAAAAAAGACCTCGCGATGCGCGAGTTCATTCACGCGCTGGTCAGCAGCCGCGAGTTTCACATGAAATGAGTGCGAATCGTATCCCATGCTTCACTCGAAACCAACTTCGCTGACCTCAAAGATGAACCAGAATTAGGCAGAAGAATGGAGGCGGTAGAATCGCTGATTTTCGATGCCTTCTGAAGCAATGTTCCAACGTTCTTCCCTATCATTCTCCTGCCCCCATTCTTCTCCCTGCAATCCCCCCATCCGCATGAAACCCCTCTTTTTCACCTTCCTCCTCCTCACCCACCTCCACGCCGCAGAGGGCCAGCGTTTTGACCTCTCGAAGCGAGCCAGCGAGATCGATCCGCGTGCGAAGGAGCACCCGGAGATCAAGTTCACTTTCACCGATGACAAGGGCAAACCCGCCGACCTGCAACATGCCGTTGTGGACACACGTGTGCCTTCGCAGAGCAAACTGGTGATCTGGCTCATGGGGCACAATCAAGGGCTGTTTGAGCGCATCGCCAGTTATGGCTATCACGGCATCCAGCCGCATTACTCGAACGGTTGGTTCGCTGGTCTCACCAAGGCGCAATACGAGGACGGCAGCGGCGCGGCGATCGGGAATGTCCGCCTCGAAGCAGCCACGGGAGAGGATTTCAGCCCGCTGGTGAACATCCCGAAACCCGATGGCATGATGGAACGCTCGCTGCTCTTCGTGAAGTGGCTCGCCAAAGAGAATCCGGACGGCAAATGGGAGCAGTTCATCACCGCAGACGGAAGCGGACTGCGATGGGAGAAAATCATCATGAGCGGCATCTCGCACGGCAGCACCACGGCGGCGCGCTTTGCCATGCATCAGAAGGTGGATCGCGTGGTGATGTTCTCCGGCCCGCGTGACAACACCGAGACCTGGCAGGGCGGAGCCTCCGCTACACCATCGAACCGCTTCTTCGGGTTCTCCCATGTTCTCGATGGTGGCTGGGTCGCGGATCATTACTGCCGCTCCTGGCAATTGCTCAAGATGCAGAACCACGGCCCCATCGTGAACATCGACGCGGCCAAGCCGCCCTACGGCCATACGCGCCGCCTCATCACCAACATCGACGTGAAAAACAACAGCGGCCGTGCGCACACCATTGTGGTGCCCGGCGGCAAGGACGCGATGGGCCGGTGGGTTTACGATGAGGTCTTCCGTTACCTCTTCACGCATCCCGTGGATCAGAGCGGCCCCGCCGTGCCGGTGGATGCTGACTGCGAGATGAATCAGCAGCCGAAAAAATGATCACCCCACTTATCCAA
>CANJVS010000279.1 GCA_947477755.1 Verrucomicrobiaceae bacterium
GCTCTGGGCTTCTGGCGCGGCGTCGAATTCGACCTGCTTGTCATCGTAGTTCACGAAGACATCAAGGTGGTGGCGCAGAATGGCGGAGGCTTGGGTCAGAGAATCCTGCGGGGTCACACGTCCATCGGTCCAGATGTCGAGCACGAGCTTGTCGTAGTCGGTGTTCTGGCCCACGCGGGTGTTCTCCACGTTGTATTTCACGCGGGTCACAGGGCTGTAGATGGAGTCGATCGGAATGACACCGATCGGCGTGTCGAGGCGCTTGTTTTCTTCCCAGGAGGAGAAACCGCGGCCGACGCGCACTTCGAATTCACACTCAAACTTGGCCTTGCGGTCCAGGGTGCAGATAAGCTGGTCCTTGTTGATGACTTCGTAGTGGTTGTCATCCTTGATGTCACCGGCGGTGATTGCGCCTTCCTTGTCCACGGAGATGGAAAGCAGGCGTGCCTCTTTGGATTCACTGTGGTGTTTAAAGCGGACCTTCTTCAGGTTCAGCACGATTTGGACCACGTCTTCCAGCACGCCAGGGAGAGTTGAAAACTCATGCTCAGCACCGCGAATTTTCACGGAAGTGATCGCGGCGCCTTCAAGGGAGGAAAGCAGGACGCGGCGCAGGGAATTTCCAATCGTGTGGCCATAGCCTTTATCAAAGGGCTCGGCGGTGAACTGGGCGTAGGTATCGGTTGCGGTAGCCTCGTTGCGGACGAGGCGGTTGGGCATTTCAAATCGGGCTAGGCGGACTGACATGTGTTTATCGATGATGACCGGGTTACCTCCAGACGAGCTGTCCACTTTTTCAAAGAAAAAACAGACCTGGAGACCAACGGCGAATTTTAAGGGGCTCGCGAGGGGGCGTGATTATGTGAGCACCCGGCAGGATTGCAAGTGGCGTTTTTTGCCCATTTTGGTGCTTTTAAACCACCGTCTGCGGGGCGGGGAAGGGGCATTTGCCTTTCTTTTTGGCCATCCACCACCACGCCATGGGCCTGGGCAGGCAGATTGCATCTTCTTGATGATCGAATCGCTCCCCACCTTTCGTTGCAACCGGGGCACCCGCCCAACCCGCATGAAACTAGCCCTCGCCCTGCTCCTTCCACTCGCCAGCCTCGCTGCCGACTCTCTGCCTGACCCTGCCGGGGTGACTGCGGCCATGAAGAAGGCCACGGCTTTTTGCACAAGCAAGTTGGCGAACCATGGAGGCTATGCCTCTGCCTGGAGCAGGGATATGAGCATGGCGAAGGTCGAAGGCCACGAGTCAAAAACTGTCATCTCCATCCAGCCGCCGGGAACGACCACACTGGGGCTGGTCTGGGTGAAAGCCTTTCAGGCCACAGGTGATGAGCAATTCCTGGATGCGGCAAGGGGGGCGGCGAAGGCGCTGGCCGAGTGTCAGCTTGCCTCTGGTGGTTGGGGCAGCGATTTCGATTTTGAACCCGAGGCGGCAAAGAAATATTACCTGCATCAGCAGGCCCTGGCTGGCGATGCAGCGGCGGGCAAGCGCAAGAACCTGAGCACGCTGGATGACAACAAGACGCAGTCCGCGCTGCGCTTTCTGCTGGAGCTGGCGCATCTGCCCGAGTGCCGGGACGACAAATCGCTGCAGGATTGCCTGAAGTTCGGCTTGGACAGCCTGCTGGCCGCGCAATATCCGAACGGCGGATGGCCGCAACAGTTCGATGCACCTGCCGATCCGGCAACGCCTGTGCTGAAGGCCGCCTATCCAAAAACATGGTCACGAACCTTTCCCAAGGTGAATTATGTGAGTTTCTACACGCTCAACGACGGCAACATGCAAAAGGTTGTCGATCTCCTCCTGAGGGCCCACGAACTGACCGGGGATGAGCGCTTCCTCAACGCCGCCAAAAAGACGGGGGATTTCTTCATTCTTGCGCAGATGCCTGAGCCTCAGCCGGGTTGGGCACAGCAGTACAATCATCAGATGGAACCGGTCTGGGCGCGCAAATTTGAGCCGCCATGCGTGACTGGTGGTGAGAGCCTGGGAGCCATGTCGACGCTGCACGAGCTGTATGTCGTGACGGGGGATGAGAAGTACCTGAAACCTCTCCCAGCCGCCTTTGCCTGGTATGAAAAATCACGTCTGCCGGACGGCATGTATGCACGCTTCTATGAACTGCAGACAAACAAGCCACTCTACTTTGTGAAGGACACCTACGAGTTGACCTACAGCGATGCGAACATGCCAACGCACTACGGGTTCAAGCTGGATGATCTGGAGGATGACATCGCGGCGCTGCGTGAACTGGTGAAAAAGCCGCGCGAGGAACTGCTGGCAAAGCGCTCCGGTCCGGCGAGCGAAAAGAGCTGGACCAGCAAGGCAAAGGGGGCGGCCAAGAAGGTGACCACCGCGCTGACGATGCAGCAGCCGGAAGGTTACTGGCTGAAGGGCGATGAGATCGATGCCGGCGAGTTCAGCAAGCACTTGATGGCGATGGCTAACTATCTGGAAGCCGCGAAAAAAGGTGGCGAAACGTTTGCGAAGCAGCGCCGGTAACAGCTTGGATTAACGACCAGCTGCCGGATGGCGTGTTTGCACTGCAAGCTTGGATTGCATTTTGAGTGTGCAAAAATTGGCGTTGCGCGGCCCTCTCTTGGCAAAGGCGGGCGCGGTTGACACGAACTGATGGCCACAGCGTTGGTTGTCACATGAAAGCAATCCTGCATCTCGCTGTCGCAGCTTCTCTGCTGGGCACCAATCTCCTCCGTGCTGCTGATACCCTTGCTGCTTCGAAGCGCATTGATGATTTAATTGCAAAGGGGTTGCGGAGTCACAACATTCAGCCCAACCCGCTGGTGGGTGATGACGTCTTCCTCCGCCGCGCTTATCTGACGGTCATCGGGCGCATCCCCAGCCAAGACGAGGCCAGGAACTTTCTCGATTCCAAAGACCAGGGGAAGCGTGTGAAACTGATCGATTCGCTGCTCAATTCCGAAGGTTATGTGCACCACGCCTTCAACTACTGGGCGGATGTGTTTCGTGCGCAGAGTCAGGGCGGAGGTGACAGCACCACCGCGCAGAATTACCTCAACTACCTGCGTCAGGCACTGCGTGAGAACAAGCCTTGGGACCAGCTTTCCCGTGAGCTGGTGAGCGGCACCGGGGCCTGTTTCGAGAATGGTGCCATCGGCTACTACATGCGTGATCGCGGGATGCCGCTGGACAACCTTTCCAACACAACGCGCATCTTCCTCGGTACCCGCATGGAGTGCGCCCAGTGTCACGATCATCCGTTCGACAAGTGGACGCAGAAGCAGTTCTACGAAATGGCGGCCTTCACGCACAACATGACCGCCGGCAGTTATCGTTCACCCGGTGTGGAAGAGGTGCAGAAATTGATCCGGCAGGACAAGGCCATCGACAAGGAGACGCAGGATCTCATGCGCCAGGCCATCACCGAAGTTACGCGCATACTGCGTGACACGATCGTGGTGGAGAACAAGGCAGCCATGCGTCTGCCGCATGATTACAAATACGCCGATGCCAAACCAAAAGATGTGGTGCCAGCCTCCGTCATGTTCGGGAAACCGGTCACGCTGACCAAGGAGAGTGATCCCATCAAATCATTCAGCGAATGGCTGACTTCCAAAGAAAATCCGCGTTTCACCACGGTGATTTCGAATCGTCTGTGGAAGCGTGTCTTTGGTGCGGCGCTGATTGAGCCGCTGGATGAACTGATGGACAGCAGTGTGCCCTCGAACCCTGAAGTTCAGGCCTTTCTGGACCGGCAGATGGTGGCCATGAAGTATGACATGAAGGCCTTCCTCCGCATGTTGCTGAACACACAGACTTTTGCCCGTGCCAGCACGAAAGAAGTGACCATGGGTGAGCCCTATTATTTCCAGGGCCCCGTCTTCCACCGCATGAGCGCCGAGCAGACCTGGGACTCGCTGGTAACGCTGGTGAATCCTGAGCCGGATGGCATCAATTGGAGTGCGCGTGAGCGTGACAAGCGTGAACTCGACAACCGCCGGCAGCTTGCCGCACTTCTCGATCAGACAGAGGCCCCGCTGCTGTTTGAAGCCTCGAAGCAGGTTGCTCTTGCCATGAAGGAACAGAACAAGGGTTTCGACGGTCTGCGCAAGGAGCTCGATGAAGCCCGTGCCAGGAATGACAAGGAAAAGGCGCGCGAGATTCAAAGCCGCCTTAATGAAAGTCAGCGTGTGCTGCGCCAGACGGTGTCGAAATGTTTTTATGATGCCGCAAGCAAGTCGAGCAACGAGAAGGTGAAGGCCAAGCTCAAGCAGATCGCCGGCAACGGTCCGATGGAGATGGCGATGATGAACCTCATGGACGGTCCGCGCATCGAGGTGAAGGACATGCCGATGACGCCCGCGCTTTTGAAGCGCATTGATGCTGATGCCGTGGTGCTCGGCATCAAGGATCCGAAGTCCCGCAAGAGTTATGCAAACTATGTGCGCACGCTCAACACGAGCTGGAGCCGGGCCGCCGAACTGCCGTCGCCCGCACCACGAGGCCACTTCCTCCGCGAGTTTGGCCAGTCAGATCGTGATGTGGTCGAGAACGCCAGTGAAGAAGCTTCAGTGCCGCAGGCTCTCACCATCATGAATGGGCCGATGGGCAGCCAGATCACCAGCAGCTGGTCTGTGCTGGCGATCAATCTCCGCAAAGCCCAGACACCGGATCAGAAAATCGACAGTCTCTTCCTCAGC
>CANJVS010000280.1 GCA_947477755.1 Verrucomicrobiaceae bacterium
CCAGCCTAACACACAACGTGTGTGCCAATCCATCACCGCGCAAAGGTAGGCGCTGCCTTTGGGCATGGGGATGTAGGTAATGTCGGCGCACCATACTTGATCGGCCCGTGTGATCGCCAGACCACGCAGCAAGTAGGGATAGATGCGGTTGGCCTTGTCCACGATGCTGGTGCGCGGCTTGCAGTAAATGGCTTCGATCCCCATCTCTCGTCGCAAGCGCTGTAGGCGCTTGCGATTGACGATGAGTCCGTGATCGCGCTCCAGCACTGTGACGAGTCGGCGCGATCCCAGGCAAGGATCACGCAGATAGATTTCATCGAGCAGGCGCTTGATCTTCACGTTCTCTTCGGCTTCCGCCACTGGCACATAGTCCAGGCTGGAGCGTGACACGCTCAGCAGTTCACATTGGGTTCTCATGCTTACCGCCGTCGGGATCCCGGTCAGCAAGGGGTTATATTCCATCTTGCTCGGCGATGCCACGCTGGCGCACATGACCATCGTGCCAGGCACTGTCTTCGTTCATGCTGACGTCCATCTGCGTGTCTGGTTTAGCGATGGCGTGAAAGGCTTCCAGCAGCTCACCCCTGACCGCCGCATCGCCGCCGTTGGGTATGCTCTGATGGCAGATAGCGTCAGCGACGGTGCCATCACCACGGCGAAGATCGCTGATGGTGCCGTCACTTCAGAAAAGTTGGCCGCAGGTGTCGTGCAGACGAGCAATCTGGCCACAGGCGCTGTGGGCAATACCCAGCTTGCCAATTCAGCCTTCACCATCAACGCAGGCACCGGCTTGGGTGGTGGCGGCCTTGTCTCGCTTGGCGGCAATGTCAGCCTCAGCAACTCCGGTGTGCTTTCCTTGAGCAGTGGCGGCGGGATCACGGTGGATGCCGCCACAGGAGTCGTCACCCTCGGCAGCAGTGCCACCAGCGCGAACACTGCCAGCGCCATCGTCGCCCGCGATGTCAGCGGCAACTTCACCGCCGGCACCATCACAGCTGCGCTCAATGGCAACGCCACCACCGCGACGGATGCCACCAACTTTACTGGAATGCTCTCAGGCGACGTCACCGGCACTCAGTCTGCGACCGCCATCGCCGCCACCACGGTCACAGGCAAAGCCCTCACTGGCTTCACCTCCACCGCAGGAACCGTCGCCGCCACGGATTCGATCCTCAGCGCGATCAATAAACTTGATGGTAACGTCTCGCTCAAGGCTCCGGCCGCATCACCCATCTTCACAGGCAGTGTCACCATGCCGGCTGGCACCGCCACAGCGGCTCCACTGCTCCTGAAGACAGGCACCAACCTCACCACGCCGACATTCGGCACCGTCGAGTTCGATGGCACGAATGTTTTCGTCACGAACAACAGCGCCAGCCCGACGCGCAAGACCGTCGCCTTTACAGATACACCTCTAGTGAATGCTCAGATCGCGGACGGTTCAGTTACCTCAGCCAAACTCGCAAACGGTGCGGTTAGCAGCATTAAGCTTGCGGCAAATGCCGTTCAGTCGGGTAATATAGCCACTGGCGCAGTGGGATCTGCACAACTTGCCTCGGGTGCAGCGGCGGCAAATCTGAATGCTGCAGGTCAGACTGGTGTGCCCAGCGGTGGTTTGGTTTTGTCTGCGACGGAAAATCCCGCTTTAGTCGCTGCTGGCTATGTTCAAATTGGTTCTACATTAACCACGGTCGCGTGGCACCAAAGGGCCATTGCTGGAACTCCACCCACTGGAAGGGGTAACTATTCAGGTGGAATATGGACAGGAGATGAACTCATTGTTTGGGGCGGGCAGGATATCAGCGGAAACGCAATCAATTCAGGTAGTCGTTATAATCCTCTTACTAGAAGTTGGACGGTAATGAACATGGTTGGCGCACCCTCAGTGCGTCGCCAGCATGCTATGGTATGGTCAGGTAGCGAGATGATCGTGTGGGGTGGGCAAGGTAACGTCGGCCATTTAAACGATGGTGGTCGCTATAATCCAAATTCTAATACTTGGTCCGAGATGAGTTCTGTTGGTGCACCCACAGTGCGTAGCCTCACTAACGCAGTGTGGACAGGCACTGAAATGATCGTCTGGAGTGGGAATGGTAGCGGTTTGATAAAAGACGGCAGCCGCTACAATCCGACTACTAACACTTGGACGGCGATGAGTATCATTGGTGCGCCTGCCGCACGCAGTGGTAGCTCTGTCGTTTGGACAGGTAGTGAAATGATCGTGTGGGGTGGTGTTATAAGCGATTACGTTGACGATGGCGGTCGCTATAATCCGACGACTAACACTTGGACAAATATAAGTGGAATAGGCACACCGGCCGCGCGAGCTCAACACACGGCAATTTGGACGGGCACTGAGATGATCATCTGGGGTGGAACAGGGGTTTCAAATAAATTGTTCAATGGCGGAGGTCGTTACAATCCGACAGGAAACATCTGGACACCCATCAATTCAAGTGGCGCAGTATCATCACGCTATTCACATACTGCGGTCTGGACAGGTGAAGAAATGATTGTCTGGGGCGGTGTAGGTGCGATTGGATTTTTGAACAGCGGAGGTCGCTACAATCCGTCGAACGATAATTGGATATATGATACTGCGGACGCACCCGAAATACGCGCATACCACACGGCAGTATGGACGGGCAGTGAAATGATTATATGGGGAGGAATAAATGACGGAGGAGCTTCATATTTAAATGACACTTTTGCTTATACTCCAAGTCGTCTGCTCTATCTCTATCAGCGGCCATGAAGATCACGCATCATTTCATCTTTGCTTGTGGTAATCGCTTGATAGCCACCGCCACCGTTAAACACACCAGCAGCGGAGGCGCACACAACCTGATGTTTAAGACTTACCCTTTAAGCGTCTCCCCAATCTCATGAATCCATTTCTCATTTTCGTCTTTGCCCTACTTTTTGTTGCGCCACTTGGTGGCCTCCAAGCCCAGGTGCCGCAACTCATCAACTACCAAGGCCGTGTCGGCGTCGATGGGGTGAATTTTGAGGGTTCGGGGCAGTTCAAGTTTGCCTTCGTTAATGCCGCCGGCACGACCACTTACTGGAGCAACGACAACTCCAGCACGGCGGGCAGTGAACCTGCTACTGCTGTCGGCATCCCGGTCAGCAAGGGGTTATATTCCATCCTGCTCGGCGATGCCACGCAGATGCACATGACCATCGTGCCAGCCACACTCTTCGTCCACGGTGACGTCCATCTGCGCGTCTGGTTTAGCGATGGTGTGAAAGGCTTCCAGCAACTCACCCCAGACCGCCGCATCGCCGCTGTGGGGTATGCCCTGATGGCCGACAGCGTCAGCGATGGAGCCATCACCACGGCGAAGCTCGCTGATGGTGCCGTCACTTCGGAAAAGCTGGCCGCAGGTGTCGTGCAGACGAGCAACCTGGCCACCGGAGCTGTTGGCAATACCCAGCTCGCCAATTCAGCCCTCACCATCAACGCCGGCACCGGCTTGGGTGGTGGCGGTCTCGTCTCGCTTGGTGGCTCTGTCACCCTCAGTAACTCCGGTGTACTTTCTCTAACCAGCGGCGGAGGCATCACGGTGGATGCCGCCACAGGAGTCGTCACCCTCGGCAGCAGCGCCACCAGCGCGAACACTGCCAGCGCCATCGTCGCCCGCGATGTCAGCGGCAACTTCACCGCTGGCACCATCACAGCGGCGCTCAATGGCAATGCAACCACAGCGACAGATGCCACCAACTTCACTGGAATGCTCGCTGGTGATGTCACCGGCACTCAAACTGCGACCGCCATCGCCGCCACCACGGTTACAGGGAAGGCCCTCACCGGCTTCACCTCCACTGCTGGCACCGTCGCCGCCACGGATACGATCCTCAGCGCGCTCAATAAGCTCGATGGCAACGTTTCGCTCAAGGCGCCGCTCGCATCACCGACATTCACAGGCAGCGTCACGATGCCAGTAGGCACCGCCACAGCGGCTCCGATTCAGTTATCAGAATATCCCCGACGCTGTGGCCTTGGTCTTGATGCAATGAGGTAATAGCTAAAAAAAGGCCTGTGCATCAGGGTGACCTCTCGTCGCTGAACGTGCCACGCTCTTCATCCCGGCATGGCCATCAATGCCGGGATGAAGGGAGGCGGGGTCACCCTCTCTGTGATGGATCAAAAATCATCACGACAATCGGCTAGGTAGCCTGCCGTTTTAAATTCATCCACCATGCTGCGGTAGCGCGGGTCGGGAGTTTTAATGACATCGCAAAAATACCACCCATTACCTGAAGGTGAGGGCATGATGAGTTCTCCGGATTGGCTGCTCAACACAGCAGGGTATTTGAAGAACCCGAAACAGCTTTCATAACTGAGTTCGTCGGTGACGACCAGTAGAACGCCGTGGGTGGGAATGAGCATGGCAGAGCCATGGATGTGGTCATGATGCCAGACCTGATCGGCTTGAAGTTGAAACTCTCCGATCAACCGGGAATCTTCGACATGACAGTAGCCACCGAGGCGTTTGGAAAACTCTCTGCGCTCTTGGGTATCGAAGGGGACATTGAGAACCGTGGTGGGTGTAAAACCCATTGCGCGGGCTTTGTGTTCGAGACTCCGAAGGAATGACTCCAGCCTGCTGGCAAGGGTCCCTGACGGTGCGCTGAATGCATAGTGGTAACTTAGGCCCATGATGGGTTCCTTTCCGAGGTTAAGC
>CANJVS010000281.1 GCA_947477755.1 Verrucomicrobiaceae bacterium
CCGGCAAACAGCTCCTCCAAGGTCGCCCCGAGATCTTTCTCGATGATCGCGCGCGCTGATTCTGTCGATTCTGCCGGCACATTCGACTGCAATTCCGAGAGCTCTGCGGTCATTTCCGGGCCGATGAGATCCGCGCGTGTGCTCAGCATTTGCCCCAGCTTGATGAAGGTGGTGCCCAGCTCCGTCATCGCCATGCGCACCCGCGCCGCCGTCGTCACCCCAGCCAGGGCCTGGCCGTCGGCACTGCGCAGCCGGTCATTCAGCCAGGGATAATCCAGACTGCCGAACAAGTCCGCCAACCCATACTTCCCCAGCACTGCAGCGATCTCGCCGAGGCGTTTCGCATGACGTTCCAAGCGCGCGATGACATCCAGTTTCATAAGCGATCCATACATAAAACGATCCCCATGTCGAAGGTCACTCTCAGCAAGACTGTGACTCCCGCGACAGGCATGCATCTTTCCTTGCGTCATTCGCATGCTGCCGCCACCATCGCCCGTCATGCTCAAACTCGGACTCATCGGCTGCGGAAAAATGGGCGGCGCGCTTCTGCGCGGCGTCGAAAAGGCTCTTGGAAAAAAGGCTCTCTCTGTCGCGCTCAGCGACGTGGTGCCCGCCGCGGTCGAGGCCTTGGAAAAGAGTCTCACCTGCCCCGTCACCACCGGCACACCCGCCCAGGTCGCCGCGGCTTCAGATGTCGTGCTGCTAGCCGTTAAACCCGGGGATATGCGCGCGCTCTGCACCTCGCTTTCCAAAGTAAAGGGCAGCCGTTTGTATCTGAGCATCGCCGCCGGTCTCAAGGTGGCTGATTTGGAGAGCTGGCTCGGCAGCAGGCAGCGTGTCATCCGCTCCATGCCGAACACACCGGCACTCGTCGGAACAGGTGCCGCCGCTTTCTCGCGCGGCAGTTCCGCGACCACTGACGACTCGGCACTCGCGAAGAAGATCCTCGGCGCCGTGGGCACTGCCGATGAAGTGTCGGAGAAACTGCTGGATGCCGTGACTGGACTCAGTGGCAGCGGGCCGGCTTACATTTACACCGTGATCGAAGCCCTGGCTGATGGCGGCGTGCTCATGGGTCTGCCACGCGCCACGGCGCTGACGCTTGCCGCTCAAACGGTGGCCGGTGCCGCGCGGATGGTTTTAGAGACCGGCAAACATCCCGCGGCTCTGCGTGATGAAGTCACCAGCCCCGGCGGCACCACCATCGCCGGCCTTGAACAGCTTGAAGCATACGGCCTGCGCAATGCCCTCATTCAGGCCGTGCGCACGGCCACGGAGCGCAGCGTGCAAATGGGCCAGTGAAGACCTTCACGGTGGCAGCACACGCCACTCGCCTTCATCAATCCCATCCAGCGTGTAATCAGCAAACCGTGAGCGGTGCAGGCCGGTGACATGCCAGCCCTGACTGGCAAACATGCGGCGCACTTGATGATAGCGGCCTTCCGTGATCGTGAGTGAAGCCGTGAGCGGACTGGTGATCACCAGCTTCGCCGGCAGGCAGGGTTTCGCCTCGTTTCGCAGCATGATTTCTCCACTGGCAAAGGTTTCCACGAGCCTGGGTTCGAGCTCGTGCTCCACCGTGACCTCATAGACTTTTTCCACCTCGGCGCGGGGCGAGGTGAAGCGATGAACCAGTGGCCCGATGTCCGTAACCAGGATCAGGCCGCTGGTGTCCTTGTCGAGCCGGCCTGCGCTCGTCACGGCAGGATTTCTCATCATCCACCGGTCCGGCAGCAGCTCATAAATCGTTGGCCCCTCTCCATCGGCATGCGTGCAAACATAACCGACGGGTTTGTGCAGGATGGCGAGCAGCCCATCGATTGCCTCAAGCGGCTCTCCATCCAGCGTGACCTGATGCGGATCGACCCGCTGATCGGATCGCGTGGCCAGAACACCGGCCACAGAAACCTGGCCGGCTTTCACCACCTCCCTCGCCTCCTGGCGTGAGCAGTAGCCGAGAGAGGAGAGAAGTTGATCGAGACGGCGCATGGACCCGGTTAACCAATCATGGCCTTCAGCTCATCCAGAGCCTGCTTGGTGCGGGCGATTCCTTCCATCTCCGTGTGCTTGTCGCCTTCGTATTCGATGCCGATGTGGCCGCTGTAGCCAGCCTTCACGACGATGTCGATGAGACGCTGGAAATCGAGCGTGATCTCACGGCCTTCACGGCGGTCTTCCGTGTAGAATTTGCCCGCGCCGGTGTCCCAGTCATAAGCCTTGGCGCTCATGCCTTTCTTCACCCATGGCATGAATTCACGCAGGCCCTTGTATGGGTTGTAAAGCTCGCCCTTGATGCGGTCCGTGTAGAAGTTGCCAAAATCGGGAAGGATGCCCACACGCTTGTGATCGGCGGCTTTCATCACGCCGGTGAGCCAGAGGCCGTTGCTGGAAAGTCCGCCATGGTTTTCGACCACGACAAAGAGACTGCGCTTGTCGCCCTCAACACAAAGACGATGCAGGCCATCGGCAGCGAGTTTCATCTGCTCGTCATAGCTGAGCTTGGCATCGCTCGCCGCATTCACACGGATGCTGTGGCAGCCCAGCGTGGCGGCGGCATCCAGCCACTTGAGATGATTTTCAATGGTCTTCGCGCGCTTCGCTTCATCAGGATCACCCAGATTGCCCTCGCGATCGCACATGATGAGCAGGCCCTCCACGCCCTCTCCATCCTGACGTTTCTTCATTTCGCCGAGGTAGGCGGCGTCCGTGGCCTTGTCGAAGAACATCTGGTTCACATACTCCACGCCTTCGATGCCCAAACCGCGCGCGGTTTTGGCAAAATCAAGATGGTCGAGCGGCTCGGCGCCGGCCTTCTTGAACAAACGTTTGTTCAGCGACCATTCGGCCAGTGAGATTTTGAAGGGCTCCTTCTTCACGGCCGCGCGCGATACCCCGGTGAGGGAGGCGGCAAAGGCGGTGGTCGCAAGCTGGAGAAAGTGACGGCGTGTGGGTGCGGTGGTGGTCATGGATGAGTGGCACACTCTGTCATCGTCTCCACTGTCACTGCAAGCGCCGGCTGCATGCATTTCTTGCGATCATGCCAGCCTCACCTCTCCGCAAAGTGAGACATGGATGCCCAGTTCGCTCATCGCCGCTGCTTTGATGCGGGCGGCGCGGTGGGCTTGTTTTTCGTTGGGGCAGTAAACAACCTGAATGTGATTCGACTTGTGACGGGCCATCATCTGGTCGCGTGACACGCCTTTCAGCACGGTGTGCATGATGGGCCACTGCGGTGTGGTTTCCTGCCAGCGGCGTTGGGTCTCCTGCACTGGCAGTTTCACCACTTCCGCCACGCCGATGTCGCAGTGCAGCGCGCCGTCCATCACGAAGACGCGGCTCCAGACAATGTGACCCGGCTTGCTGATGCCCTTCAGCGTGCCGCCACCGAGGCGAAAATACATGGCTGGTTGTCGCTCGCTGCTGGCACCTTTCCACCCGCCAATGAAATGGGCAGGCGGGGCGGCACCACTGATGAGGAGCACCCACACATAGTCTTTGGCAAACATCGCTCCCCAACGGAGATCATGCAGCGTGTTCTCGGGTGCGAAGCCGAGCTCACGCCAGAGTCGATAGGTGATCAGGCCGTCGAGCCCGGCGCATTCATCGACTTCATTGAAGTGCGGCAGGGCTTCACCCTCAAACAAAACGCGTCTTCCATCGGCGCTGCGCACAGGCGGGCGATCAGCATTGTTGAGCATGCCTTCCACGAGATCACTCGCGGGTGTCAGATCCTTCAGACCCTGCTGATACTGGATGCCGATGGCATCACAGCCAAATTCATCGGCGAGCCGGATGGCGGCGATGTACATCTTACTTTGCAGGAGAACCTGCGGCCCGGTGAGTTCGGTCGATTCATCGCTGCCCAGTTTCATTTGCAGGCCTTTGCGCTTCAGCCAGGCAACGACTTCCGCAGCTTCGTCATCGCCCACCTGCTGCATGGTGGCGTAGAGCGTGGACTGGCTGAGGCGTTCCTTGAAGCAGCCGGTGGCGTGCAGAAGCTCGTCGGGAATGATGGCATTGAACATGCCCATGCAGCCTTCATCGAACACGCCAAGAATGGCTTTGTGCCGGCGAAATCTGCGGGCGAACTGACGACCGGTCTGCTCGTCATCGGCAGGCAGTTTCAACAGCGCGAGATCACGCACGTGGGATTGATCATGCGTGACGGTACCGGTGCTCAGCCACTCATGCAGACCCGCTTTGAAAAAGCTGTCCGTGAAGGTTTCACTCCAGAGCGTGGAGTAGCGCACCCCTGCTTTGGTGAGGGAGGCATTGAGGTTTAACAGGCCGACGAGGCCCGGCCATTGACCGCTCCAGTTCGCCACGGTGAGGATCGGGCCGCGATGGGTGATCAGCCCGGCAAGAACATGATGCGAGTACTGCCACACCGCCTCCGCCACGATCAGCGGTGCGTCGGGATCAATGTCGCGAAAGACCTCGATGCCCTCCCGCTGGCTGGCGATGAAGCCGTGTCTCTTTTTGGGTTCGTAAGGGTGCGCACGCTTAATCGTCCAACCCTCCGCTTTCAGCGCTTTGGCGAGCGCCTCCTCCATGGCCTTCTGGGCGGGCCAGCAGGTTTGATTGGCAGCGAGACGCAGATCGCCACTGGCGACAAGCTGGACGGTTTTGGCGGAGCGATTGGACATGCACACGCATCATGGCCC
>CANJVS010000282.1 GCA_947477755.1 Verrucomicrobiaceae bacterium
CGCATCGTGGCGGCGGTCTTGCCGGTGCAGACCTGTCTGACAACTTCGGGCGGCAGGATTTCAACCTTGCGGCCGCCATCAGAGGTGATGCGGTCCACCAGACGCGGCTTCATGAGTTTGCCACCATTGGCCAGGGCACCATAAGCCATGGCCATCTGAATGGGCGTGACACTCACTTCATAGCCAATGGGGAAACGCGAGTAGGTGGTGTTCGACCAATTTTTTTCGTTGATGTAACCAGTGCTCTCGCCATTGAGGTCGATGTTGGTGCGGCGGCCAAACCCGAAACTCCTCACATAATCAAGAAAGGTATCCTGGCCGACGCGCTTGAAGATTTTGTAGGTGCCGATGTTGCTGGAGTGTTTCAGAATTTCATGAGCCGGCACCACGCCCATGCGGTGAAGGTCCTTCAACCTGGCATTCAGTGACGGGTCCGTGTAGTCACCGGACTCACAGTCAATCATGGTCTGTGGAGTGAGCTTCTGCTGATCAATCGCGGCGGTAAAAGTCACCACTTTGAAAGTGGAGCCGGGCTCGTAGGGCTCATAGATGGTGAGGTTTTTCCAGTTGGTTTCCGCGATGTTGTTGCGGTCATGGCTGGGGCGGAAGCTCATGGCCAGTACGGAGCCGGTTGCGACCTCAGTCACGACAGCCATGATCTTGCTGGGCTTCCACATCAGGTTTGCCTGCTCGACGATCTGATCGATGGCGTCCTGCATCGGCATGTCGATGGTGAGATGCACATCGCGTCCATGGACAGGCTCCTTGATGTCGCCGCGATACATCAGCATTTCACGGCCATACTTGTCGTGCTCGACCTCCACGCTGCCGGGTGTGCCTCGAAGCTTGCCGTCAAAAGTTTTCTCGACACCGCGCACTCCTCCTTTGCCTTCTTCGACCCCACCAACAATGAGAGCCAGACGGTTTTCCGTGGGGAAATGACGACGAACGGAGGATTTGACGTAGACCCCCTTGATAAAGCTCGCATCAAGAAGCTTTCTCCAATCATCGGCCTGGCTCTCGTTCATTTTTTCAGCAAGCACTTCGATTTGCTCCTTTGAGCGCACCTTCGCCAGCATTTCATCCAATGGCTTGCCAAGTTTGACACTCAGCACCTCAGCCACATGGCGGTGATAGGCCGAGAGGATTTCCTCATTGCTCATGGCTTGGGTCAACTCTCGGAGCTTCATGCCGCGAATTTTGGCAAGCAGCGGCTTGATGGTTGGCAACTCGTTCAGGTGCACACGGTCGGTGCTAAGATCGAAGATTTCTTCATCATAGGCCAGGTAGCGCTCGCCATGATCTTTGATCGAGCCGCGCTGGGCTGGCAGCACGCGCACCTCGCGAAATTTCTCCGAGGCTTTTTCTGCGAACTGAACCCCTCGCTTCAAATGCAGGTCATACAGGCGCCACACGACAGCGGAAAAACCAAGCGTGAGCATGCATGTCACCAGCATCATGCGGAGGCAGAGCGGGCGGTCGCCTCGGATTTGGGCCTGATTAGGAGACGGCTTCATTGCGGTGTGGTTTTCTCCGCTTGAGCCACGGTCCTGGCGGTTGGGATGGGCTTCAGATGAATGATGGCCTGGGCATCAGGACTGATCTTTTGCAGCCAGGTGCCTTTGGATTGCAGGATCGGTTGCACACGTGCACTATCTAGAAGTTGGTCGATTTTTCGCTCCAGGCTGACCAGCTCAAAGTTTAAGAGCTTCATTTCCTGATCCACTTGACGCTGCTGTTCAGCCAGAGCTGTGATGCGGTTTTTGTTCACCACCACGCTCAGCGCCACCAGCAGGATGGCACTGCAAACAATCAGAACCGCCGTAAGCACAGGCAGTCCGATCGAGTTGCGATATTGGTTGCGTTTCATTGCGGGAGTCGTTCCGCCGCACGGAGACGGGCGCTGCGGGCACGGGGATTTAGAGCAAGTTCGATCTCGCCGGCTTCGACAGGTTTTCTGGTGAGCAAACGCAGCGTGAAGTCAGGATTCTTCCTTGCCTCCGGCCACTCGGGCCGGTCAATGAAAGGCGCGCTCTGATGCTGAAATGCCTGCTTCACGATGCGGTCCTCAATGGAATGGAAACTAATGACCACAAGGCGCCCACCCGGCTTCAACCACTTCGGTGCCGCCTTCAAAAATTCCCGCAGCGCCTCATACTCCTGATTCACTTCGCAGCGCAGCGCCTGAAAGGTGAGCGTGGCGGGATGCTTCTTTTTCCCATGCTGTGGACAGATGCGGGCAATCATTTCCGCAAGTTGCAGCGTCGTAGTGAATGGCTGTTTCTCCCGATCATGGACGATGGCTCGGGCGATTCGGCGGGCCTGAGGTTCTTCAGCATTATCGCGAAGGATGCGCTCGATTTCTTCCTGTGAGTAGGTGTTCACGATGTCAGCTGCCGTGAAACCTGCGCTGGTATTCATGCGCATGTCGAGTGGCCCTTCTTTGGCAAACGAGAACCCGCGCTCCGCCGCATCCAGATGATGACTGCTCACGCCAATATCGATCAACATGCCGTCCAGTCCTGTCACACCCGCCTCACCCAGCGTGGCGGCAAAATCACGAAAGTTTCCCTTCATCACGCAAAGGCGGTCCGCGTAAGGCTTCAGGCGCACCCTGGCATAACTAAGAGCTGCGTCATCCTGGTCCATCGCGACGACATGCGCGCCTTTTTGAAGCAGCGCTTCGCTGTGGCCGCCGCCGCCTAAAGTTCCATCAAAGATGAGCTTACCGGGGGCTGGCTGCAGCATATCCAGAACCTCCTGCATCAGAACAGGCAGATGATAAAAAGGAAGGTCACGTGTGCTCACAGGTTCATTCGGCGGCTCCATGTCGCAACTGGGCGGCGATGGGCGGGAGGTTAGCGTTCCGCGTCCCCAGGGCATTAAATGATCCATTGCGTCAGAAGTCCCGAACCACGGCCAAACGCCCACCTGAAAAAATTCCAAGGCACGATTCACCGAGGCAGCCAGAGCCGAACCCAAATTGGGTACAGGATTAATTGGCGATGCGATGTGAGCGCTGGCGTGCAACATGACTTGTCGGGAGAGTAAAGTGCGGAGATCGGTTTTAGAGCATAAGATATTCCGAAGTATATATATTTTGGATTTCCGTAATACATAATTCGCCCTATTAGATCAACCCTAGAGTTTTGATTTCTGCGAACTGATTGCCATTCTTTGTTGCGTTCTTTTGAACACATCAAGCGTCAGACAGATGTCCGACTCAGCGGCTTTTTTTATGCGGTCTCAAGCCACGTCAGGATCGATTTCGACAGGATGCTTCACAACCCGGCGGCTCAACACCACGAAGAAGACAGGCGTGAACAGCAGTCCGAAAAAAGTGACACCGATCATTCCAAAGAAGACGGCGGTGCCAAGTGCCTGACGAATTTCAGCACCCGGCCCCTTGGCGATGACAAGAGGCAACACACCGAGAATGAAAGCGAAACTGGTCATGAGGATGGGACGTAGGCGCAACTTGGTCGCCTCAACCGCCGCAGCCCATTTGTCCATCCCTGCCTCCTGGCGCTGCCTGGCGAACTCGACGATGAGGATGGCATTCTTGGCGGCAAGTCCGACGAGCACCACCAATCCAATCTGAGTGAAGATGTTGTTATCCATGTCACGCAGCCAGACGCCTGACAACGCGCCTAGCAGACACATCGGTACAATCAGGATGACGGCCATGGGCAGACTCCAACTCTCATACTGCGCGGCGAGCACAAGGAAGACGAACAGAACGCATAAGGGAAAGACAAAGGCGATGGTGTTCCCCGCAAGGAGTTGCTGATAGGTCAGATCAGTCCACTCAATGGCAAATCCGTCAGGCAGTTTGTCTTTGGCGATGCGCTCGACAGCGCTGACCATTTCGCCGGAACTGAGGCCTGCCGTGGTGTTGCCATTGATGTCGGCAGTGACGTACATGTTGTAGCGCGCGACTCGGTCGGGGCCGCCGATTCGGTTCATCTTCACCAGGGCGCCAAGAGGCACCATTTCACCCTTTTGGTTACGCGTTTTTAAACGAAGCACATCCTCGGGATTCAGGCGGAATTCAGGCTCGGCCAGGGCGGTGACCTGGTAAGTGCGCCCGAAGAGATTGAAGTCGTTCACGTACGCCGAGCCGAGATAGACTTGAAGCGTCTCGTTGATGTCGGCCAGAGAGATGCCCATGTTCTTGGCCGCCTGACGATTGATGTCGAGGTGATACTGCGGCACGTTTGCCCGGAAGCCGGAGATGATGGAGGTGAACCCGGGCTCCGCGCGCAGCGCATCCATCAGGGAACTCGTGGCGTTTTGCAGACTGGTCAGGCCGGCGTTGTTAAGATCCTGCACCTGGAATTTAAAACCGCCCGCATTGCCAAGTCCGCGGAGGGATGGTGGCGGCAGCACGATGACGCGTCCGCCCTGAATGCCGGCAAAGCGTTTCTTCATCGTTTCAATCAGCGCATTGGCACTCAGCGACGGGTCCCGGCGCTTGTCATGCGGATCGAAAACAAGAAAGGCTGCGCCGACATTGCTTTGATTTGCCTGCAGCACGGAAGAATAGCCGGAGATGGCAAAGGTGTGCCCAATGCCTGGAGTGGCACGGGCGATGGCATCCATCTCGCGCACCACAGCATCCGTCCGCTCAAAGGAGGCCCCATCAGGAAGCTGCACGACGGCGAG
>CANJVS010000283.1 GCA_947477755.1 Verrucomicrobiaceae bacterium
CAGATTGGTGATGTAGGCGTTGTGATGGCGGCCATGATGGATCTCCATCGTGGTGGCGTCGATATGCGGCTCGAGCGCTGCTTTGTCGTAAGGGAGGGCGGGGAGTGTGTGTGCCATGTTTGTGGTGGTTTGGGATTCTACGGAATCTGTAGGAAGCAGTGATACGTCTCACGGCAAGCCGAGCAATGGGGATTTTCGTCATTCTCCACGCGCCTGCCGCGCGTAAAAGCGCTGGTAGAGGAAAGAGGCACCGAGGGCGATGACGGCCACGACAATCAGCGCACCGATTCGGTAAATGCTGCCAATGTTCGCCAGATCGTGGAAGAAAAGTTTCATCAGCGTGACGCCCATGAGTCCGATGCCGGCATAGCGCGCGCCCTTGGCATCCAGCCGGAAGCCGATGCTCAGCAGGGTGAGCGCAAACAGCGCCCAGGCGATGCTGAAGGTCATGCTGCGGGCAAAATGACCGCCCCATTCAATGGATATGAAGCGTCCACCGACAGGCGTGAAGTAATCGGCGATCTCGATGTTCACGAGCAGGAACAGCAGCACACCGCCAAAGCTCAAGACCACGGCGCGCGCCGGGATGCCTGCCACCCGGTCACGCGGTGGAGCCAGCCACCATGCGGCGGCAAACATCGCCAGCGCGGCGATGCCGTAAGTGTAGAGAAACCAGTTCCAGATGGGCGTGCCACTGCGCTCCTGATAACCGAGCACCGCGGGATTCACCGCCAGCCGGAGAAAGGCGGCGGTGAGCAGGCCAAGCCCGAGCCGCTGCAGTCCCTCATGCGGCACACGCGTGAAGAGCCAGCCGAGCGCCGCCCCTTCCAGCACCCAGCCGAGCGTGATCCATTGATGATCAAACTGGATCGGGAAAATCAGCGTGACAAAGCACAGTGACACTCCGCCGAACCAGGCGAGCTGCGAGTGCCGCACTTCCATGTCCGCCGGTTTCGGCATCTTCAGCACGGCAAACAGCGAACCAAACGCAGGCAGCGCCAGCAAGGCGGGCACGATGCCCATCCGGTCTTGAAGCATTGGCATGGTGATGCCAACCCAATAGATCAGCAGGCCATGCAGCAGCCACGAACTGGCGGAGACCATCCAAGGCAGCGCCACCTCTTGAAAACGCGCCTTCCACACAAAGGGATAACTCGCGAACAATGTGGCGACACCGGTGAACCAGCCAATCGCCATCCACGGCCGCGCCACATCGAAATGACGGTCAAACCATGCATACTCCAGCAACCACATGCAGAGCAGCGCGGCAAGTCCCAGCGCGGGCAGCTTGGACAGTCGCATCATCACCAGCAGCCCCAGCGAAAGCAGCACCCCAAGCGTGAACACCGGCGTTGGATTCACGAGATGAAGCCGGTGCGTGGCGATGATTAGCAAGATGAACGGCAGCGCTGCTGAGCACATCGGCAGCAATCCTTCCAGACTCACCAGCCATTCACTGCCGCTGCGTTTCTCAATGCCCGTGCGCAGCCGCAGCCTTGATGAAAGCACCGCACCAGCCGCCGCAAACACGAGCGCAAAACCACCGAGTGTGAACAGGAACCCCCACGGACTGCACGTGGGCTCCAGCCGGAAAAGCCAGAAGCCCATGGCCAGCAGTGTCACAAACAGCGCCAGCAGCACGGGCGCCAAAGCCAGCGTCAGCGCCGCCACTGCGATGGTCATCAGGTTCAGTATCAGCACCGTCGGCCAGATCAGCCACGGCACCGCAGGCAGTGCAAACATCGGCACGATCACCAGCAGCACCGCCACGGGGCCTAACCAAATGCCATGCTTCTGAGCCTGCATGGTTTCCGGACGCAAGCGCATCGCCAGCAGGGCAAATCCGGTGTGCATCAGGCCAAAGATCAGGTAGCTCACCAGCGCCGCAATCAGGGTCTCATCCGTCAGTCGCACGCGGCTCCACAGGGCCAGATGCACAAAGCTCAGCAGCGCCGCGATCCATTGCGCCATCGCCATTTTCGGTTGCACCCAGATCTGCCAAAGCACCACTGCATTGACAGCAAACAGGAACCCGTTGAGCACCATCGGACGCGAGGTGATGTAGCTGTGCTCAAGGAAGAAGAAGGCCACCATGAAGCTCCACCCGGCAAGGGCGAGTCCGCCGTAGGCTGGATGCAGCGATGACGTGCGCTTGTCTTCCGTTGACTTGCTCAGCCACCATGTCGCAATGGCAAAGAGAGCCGGGAAGAACAGGTGAACGGTCACGGGAATCCAGACCTTGGCACTCAGGTGGTATTCCCCCTTGCGGAACCATTCCATGAACCAGCCCGCCTCCATCAGCAGCGTGCCGCCGGCCGCGCAGGCGATGAGGTAATGCCATCCGCGTTTCCTGGCCACGGCCATGAGGCCGAGATCGAGCAGCATGACATAACTAAAAAGACCGAATGGATTATCCTCGCCCGAGTTCACAAAGATCGGTGTCAGAAACCCACCGGCCATGCCGAGCACGGCAATCACCTGGGCGTTGATCCACACGGCCAGGATGAATGCCCCGGCCGTGATGAGAGTCATGTAAACAAAGGTGCTCAGCGTGCCAAATGCCTGGAAATGATACAGCGCGTGAGCCGCAAAGGTCACGCCATAGAGGATCAGCACCCCCGTCGCCGCCAGCGTTTGCGCAAGCACGGCATAGGCCTTGCTTTGGCGCATGATCACACCCGCCGCCACCAGTCCGCCACCGATCAGGAAGCCAATCGCCGTCCGCAGGGCTGGAGAGATCAGATTCCGCTCAAACGCATACTTCACAAAAAACACGATCCCCAGAAACAACGCCAGCCCGCCGATCCAGGCGAAGAGTTTCACACCAAGAAACTGCTCCAGCGAGATCTGCGGTTTCAAAATCGGCAGAGGCTTTCTCGCAGGCTCCGCATGCACCATCATCGGCGGCACGGATGACTCTTTCGACATTACAGGCAAAAGCGGCGCTTTGGTTTCGAGATTGGGTTTGATCGGCTCGGACTCCTGCGGGGTGACAAGCTCAGGCACCATCACCGGCTTCTCTTTGGCGGGCTCGGGAACACGCACCTGCACCACCTTGGGATGCCCAGCCTCATTTTCCCACATGATGCGGCGTGCCCGTTCGGATTGAATCAGTAAGCGCAGTTCATTGATCGCCGCACGCAGTGTTTCCAATTCCCTCCGCGCCTCTGTCGCATAGTGCCAGGCCAGGCCGGGAACGACCAGCAGATAAAGACCCAGCAGGATGAAAATGAGTGCCATGCAGCCAACTTTGCCAGAAGCCCGCGCTGGAAGCCATGACAAATTCTCTTCCTTGACCACTCGGTCAGCCCTGCGCAACGGAGGACCTATGCGCATTGCCATCTACTGCGGGTCCAGTCGCGGACTCGATCCTCTCTATCAAAACACCGCCGCCGAACTGGCGCGCCATCTCGTGCAGCAGGGCATCGGCATCGTGTATGGCGGTGGCAATGTCGGCATCATGGGCGTCATTGCTGACTCCGCGCTCGCAGCGGGTGGCGAGGTGATTGGCGTGATCCCGGAGTCGCTCCTATCCAAGGAACTCGGACATGCTGGTGTCACGGAATTGCGCGTCGTGCGCTCCATGCATGAACGCAAACAAATGATGGTGGATCTGAGCGATGGCTTCATCGCCCTGCCCGGCGGTTTCGGCACGCTGGATGAACTCTTTGAAACGCTGACCTGGCTGCAGCTCGGCTTTCACGGCAAGCCGGTGGGCCTGCTCAATGTCGGCGGTTTCTTTGATCATCTGCTCACCTTCCTCGATCACATGAGCGCCAGCGGTTTCCTCAAGCCCGAGCACCGCGCCAGCCTGCTCACCAGCACCGATCCCGCCGACCTGCTTAGAGCCATGCGCGCCTTTCAGCCGCACACCTGCGGCAAGTGGATCAAGGAACTCGTTTAATCCCCCCGTCATGTCGCCGCTTTTTCTGTTCTTCACGTCTTTCCTGTCCCTCCTGGCGCTGGCCCAGGCGGACTTCCCTGCCCTTTACAACAGTGACCCCGGTGATGCGCAGCCACCCTCACCACAGGAGTCCCTGAAGATGCTGAAACTGCCACAGGGATTCAAAGCCACACTCTTCGCCGCCGAACCAGAAGTACAGAATCCAATCGCCCAGGCCTGGGATGCCAAAGGCCGGATGTGGGTGGCGGAGAACTACACCTATGCCGAGCGCGCCAAACGCTTCGATCTCGGCCTGAAGGACCGCTTCATCATCCTCGAAGACAGAGACTGGGACGGTGTAGCGG
Organism: Verrucomicrobiaceae bacterium; assembly: GCA_947477755.1. GTDB lineage: Bacteria > Verrucomicrobiota > Verrucomicrobiia > Verrucomicrobiales > Verrucomicrobiaceae > Prosthecobacter. The sequence continues at coordinate 4,249 of CANJVS010000283.1, forward strand.
AGACGCGCAAGGTGTTCACGGATGACGTGCAAATGCTGACCAGCGTCGAGGTCGGACATGGCGGTGTGTGGCTCATGTGCCCGCCGCAGGTGCTCTTCATCCCTGATGCGAATGGTGACGACATCCCCGACGGCCCGCCGCGAGTGATGATCGATGGCTTCACTGTAGCGAAGGACAACTACCACAACTTCGCCAACGGCCTGCGCTGGGGGCCTGACGGCTGGCTTTACGGACGCTGCGGCCACTCCTGTCCAGGCCGGCTCGGCTTGCCCGGCACGCCAGACGAGCAGCGCATCCCCATGAAGGGCGGCATCTGGCGCTTTCATCCCGAGCGGAAAATCGTCGAAGTCCTCACGCACGGCACCACGAATCCCTGGGGCCATGATTGGGATCAACATGGCGAGATGTTC
>CANJVS010000284.1 GCA_947477755.1 Verrucomicrobiaceae bacterium
GTTTTTCTATGCTTTTTGTTTGCCACAGCAGCAGACCAAGAGCGCAGACCAGCAGCACGATGATCACGTTCTTGATCATCGCATCAGCCTCCGGCGGTGATTTGAACGATCTCGATGACATCGCCATCGTTGATCGTGGCGGTCTGGATTTCGCGCGGCAGCAAAGCCACTTGATTGTGCTCCACGACCACCGGTTTGCCTGCCAACCCAACCGCTTCAAGCAGGCTGTTCATGGTCGCCAGATCGGTGAAATCGCGTTGGGTGCCGTTGAGCGTGATGGTCATGGGAAGATAAAAAATGTGATGAATGGCCGGCAAGTCGGGCGGGAAAACGGGCCTCAGTCCTTTCTTTTCCACTCTTCACCCTCGTCGTCACCATTCTCATCATCGTCGTCATCGTCTTCCTCATCATCGTCTTCCTTTTCCAGATCGATTCCTGTCAGGGCTTCAAGATCGAGATCATCCGGGTCGATTTCTTCGGGATCTTCATCAGCATCCTCTTCCTCGCCGGCCACAGTGCCACCCTGTTCCAGGCCGCGTTTTTCGATTTCAGCCAAGGTCTCGGTCATGTCATCGACCGTGTCCCACACCTGCCGTGCCACAAAGAGCGGCGCCCCCTGCTGAACCGCCATGGCGATGCTGTCACTCGGACGCGTGTCGAGTTCGATCACCTTGCGCGCATGAAGCTCGTTCTCGGCTGAGATGATCATGCGTGCATGGAAGACGCTGCCATGCACCTCGTTGATGATCACCCGGTCCACCTTGGCTCCGAAAGCCAGAAGCACCGTGGCGAGCAGGTCGTGGGTCAGCGGCCGCTCTTTGGTGATGCCGCGCATGAACATGGAGATGGCCGTGCCGACGGACTCATCCACATAGATGACAAAGGTCTTCTCATCATTGCCCAAAAACACGGCAAAGCTGCCATCCAAAGGTAGGACTGCCCGCACTTGGGCTTCAATGACTTCGCGATTCATAAGCGATCACTAAAGCGCTGGCACCCTGACTGGCAACAGGCGGCAGGCAAAAACTCAGCCCTTTCCGCGAAGTGTCCCCGACAGGAATCGAACCTGTATCCAGCATTTAGGAAACGCTTGTTCTATCCGTTGAACTACGAGGACTGTTGATTATCAGCGATTTAGACCGGATTCGCTCGCCGAAACATGCAAAGTAAGAACGAAAGTAAGAACACGTCCTTTCTTGTCTTTGCTTGTTCAGGCGTGTTTATCTTGGCAAGAAAAGAGCGCGAACGCATCCACTTTTTTGAGGGTCGCAAACGGTCAATTTTTGAGTCGAATTATTCTTCAAGAACTCGCTTCGATTTCGCCTTCGGTCTCCATATTCAGGTTGGCACTGGTTGAGTTGTTCCACGGCTCCCGGTGTATTCATTTAAACTATTGATTTCGTGAACACACTCTTTCGATACGATTCAGCACATCACGACCTAGGCCGAGTTGGCCAAAATGTCGGCCATGATTGTTTGAATACACTGCCGCGCAAATCGAACTGAGCTTATCTGGGTTGATCGACGAACTCGCGCTTCTGGATCGTTTTGAGCAGCACCTTCACTTCCTCCTGAATGATCCCTTCCGCTTCGTGGTGATCTGTAATGTGGAGCATCTTGTCAGCGAGCCGTCCGGGCAGGTTGTTGATTGCCTGCCGGAGTCCGCCAAGGAGCGCAGAGAGTCCGGCCTCGATGTCTGCCGCTGGCACTAGGGTGCCGTCTTGGATGGCGTTGCCAATGGCGATGCGCTCACATTCCAGCCGCAACTTTTCATCCTTTAAGTATGCTGTTTCGGGGGAGTCGTTATCGCTCGCCGTGCGGTTGCTTTGATTCAAGCCACGGTCTGCGATGAAGTCCCTCCATGCCTCGACATCATGCAGGCCGTTATGATCTGGTTCCGGTGCATCGTCGTGCTCTCGCCTCCACCTGTTGAGAGTCTGGCGAGCCACGCCAAGCATGACCGCAAGCTCAGAAACGCTATCGGCTTGGAGCGGTGTTTCTGTGGATGGTGGAACCCGGAACATTCATTTTGATGCGGTATGTAAAAACCTACAACGGGACATTAAAACGGCTGGCGGGTGGGGCGTCCGGTAGGGTTCCCGTCCTGGCGGAGGGGTGCCGCCTCTCACATGCTCGCCAGTGCCTCACAGACGCCCTTCATCGCGTGCAAACAGTGTGCCAGTGTGTCGAGTGCTGATGATGGCAAACGTCGCGCTATGCGCTCACAGCTGAGCGGCAGAAGGGCGGCGGCGAGTGCCACGATGATGGCGGCGATGGTGTGAACCTTCCTCCAGTTTTCCGGCGGAATTCCGGCGGAATGAGCGATGGTTCTTTTTTCCTCCGGCAATCTCACGGAGTTTGGCGGAACGTGGAAAGTGGAAAGCCAGTTTTCCGGCTTCCGTATTCCGGCAATGTCCGGCCATTTGGCGGAAGGAATAATCATGGCTTGAATGTGATGAACCCTCCCGACTCGCTTAGATGGTCACTGAATCGGCCATCAGGCTTGAGCGCTTCATAGGCGGCAGACTGTCCAACCTTAACCAATGCTTGGAGCGCCTTCACTGCTTCGGACTTTGAAAGCGTCTTATCCCCATCATCAAAGACGGTGGATAAATCCTCTGCCTCGATGATGCGGCGCTTGCTCGTGCCTTGGCTCCATTCCTTCCAGTCGAATCCCTCGCATTGACCAAAGAGGCCATTCTGGCGATGCCATGCAGTTGGCGCTCCCATCTCGCCGTTGTTGTTCTTGGCACACGAAAAGATCACTCTGTTATCTTCCGCGTCTGGCGTGGCAGGCTCCAAGATGAAAGCCACACGACATGAGCTTCCGATCAGATAACTTCCAGACAGTTCACTGAGCAGATCACGGCCATGCTTCCGCACATCTCCACCGCCCTGCTTCCGCAAATGATGCACGATCACGACGGCGGGCTTCTCCGGCCCATCAGGCAAGCAAGACAAGATGGCTTCCAACGCTTCCCGATAGTCTCGGGCCTTGTCGTCTGATACGGCACGATTCCAAGGGTCGATTGCAAAGACTCCCGGCTTCTCAAGCTCCAGCCATTTTTTCAACTCCGCACAGAACGCGGGATCAGTGAATGCGAATCCATGCGGCGGCGGTGGAGTGATGAATAGGTGCCCATCCAGATCGTGCCCTTGATCGGTGATGTCTTGAAGCTCACGTTTCAATCTGACCTCTCCATTCTCGGCTTGAAGGATCGCAGTCTTAAACGGTGCATGAATAGGCAATCCCATCCATGAAGCGCCCTTCCCCTGTTTGCCAGCGATGGCGAGAGAGACGAGCAGTCGAGACTTCCCGCATCCCGGCACTCCACCGATCACGGTTAAGTCTCCGCGCGTCATGTGGCAGTCTCCGACAAGGATGGCATCCTTTGGGAGATTGTAGCCAGCGAAGAATGATGGTGATTTGAAATCGAAGTGCGGTGGCGGTGCGGTGGCGGCGCTCGGTGATGGTGGCGGAGTGTGGCTTTGTGCCTGCTTGGCAGGTCCACGCTCGCGGAGGACGTCGGTGAAGCTCTTTGGCGTTTCGGTAGAGGTCATTGGAAAAGGGAATTAATGAATGGTTGATAGCTTTGATGATTTGAAATGATGGGACCGAGGTCTTTGCACTCTGGCGGCAGCTTGATGGCGTCCACCGTCGCGCCTGCGTTCTCCATGTCGGCTAGCCATGATGCGGCGGCATTCATCCCGGCTTCATCGTTGTCAGGAATGATGCGAACATGCCTCCCGGCGAGGCGTGCCAGTAATTCAGGATCACGGGCAAATCGTGAGCTGGCACTCGTGGCGGCGATGATGCTCCAGTTCTTTTTCACATCCTCTGCTAGTAGGAATGCGGCGAGCGCTTCCACGAGTCCGATTACGCCTTCCACGAGCAAGACGTGTGTCGTTTGGCCTAACAAATATTGACCGACAAAAGCGCCTTCACTTCCCGGCAGATTCTTGGCTTTGATTTCGGTGCCATCGTGTTTCGTGAATGGCAATCCCGACAGTTTGCGAGCTTGGGCAAAGGTGCCTTCATGGATGATGAAGCACTTGTGCCCGTCGATCTCAGCGCCCTTTAGAAAGCCGTGCTGGTGAGCCATGTCTAAGGCATCAGGCATCATGTGGCGGAGCTTCGCGATGGCTTCAATGCCAGCGGGTTTCAGCGTCTTAAATTCCGGCCATGCTTTGCGCTGGCGTGCTTTCTTCCGTGCTTCCTTCTCAGCATCGTTCTCAAAGTCGGGTGCTGTGCGGTCACAAGTTGGAGCGTGATCGTTGAGCAGGTAGCCAACGGGCCGCGATGATGTCGAGGCATCCTTCAGCTTCCGTCGTAACTCCGCCAGACTCCACGACGGCTGACAATGCGTCTGATTCCATCTCGTTAGAATGGGCAGCGCGTCGGCTTCACTGATGGCGAATCCTCGCACGATTGTTGCGGCTGCATTGAAGAGGTCGTTGCTTCCTCCACTGCCTGCGATTGATGGCTGCATCCGCTCCAGATAAAGGGCGGCGCGTTCGGGTATAGATAGTTGCATTTGGCGCAAAGGTGTTGCGGCCATGTCTGACAAGTGCCATCCTATCACTCTTACCAAGGAGCGGGTCGTTCGGGCGCAAGTCTGGCGGCTCGTTCTGCTTTTCAGATTAAGCGTTGA
>CANJVS010000285.1 GCA_947477755.1 Verrucomicrobiaceae bacterium
GCAAAAGGAAAGAGCATCGACAGCCTTGTCGAAGCGGGCCTGGCTGAACGGGGATTGAAACTGCAACCTGCAGCAGCACCCGAAACACTGGTTCGCAGACTCGGCTTTGATCTCACCGGATTGCCGCCAACACCGGAAGAAGTCGGGGCATTCGTGAACGGCGGGGATGCAACTCTCGATGGCTCTGTAACTTACGAAGCGCTGGTGGACAAACTCCTCGCGTCTCCAGCCTACGGTGAACGCATGGCGGTGGACTGGCTGGATGTGGCGCGCTATGCGGACAGTTTCGGCTTTCAGGTAGATCGCGAGCGCGAGGTTTGGCCATGGCGTGACTGGGTGGTGAAGGCCTTCAATGACAACCTGCCATACGACCAATTCGTGACCTGGCAGCTCGCGGGTGATTTGCTGCCGAATGCCACGGACGAGCAGGTGCTGGCCACAGCATTCAACCGCCTTCACCAACAGGAAAATGAGGGCGGCAGCGTGGAGGAGGAGTACCGCGTTGAGTACATTGCCGATCGTGTTCAGACCGTGGCGACGGCGTTTCTAGGTCTAACCTTTGAGTGCTCGCGCTGCCACGATCACAAGTACGACCCGATCAAACAGAAGGACTACTATGGGCTGTTTTCAATGTTCCAGAACATTGATGAAGCAGGACTGTATTCCTTCTTCACCCCTTCCCCGCCGACTCCGACGCTGATGCTGATGGATCAACCGGCCAAGGATAAGATGGCGTCACTGAAAGCCAGAGTGGATGAATTGGAGAAGAAAAACATGGACCGGGTTCTGACCGCTCCGGATCTTACCCGGGGTGAATTGGCACACTTCACGTTTGATGCGCTGGAGAAGAACAAGATGGCAAATGCACTCCATAAGGACAGCGGGAACGCGGCCACGCTCAAGGGTGAGAACATCCTTGTGGAAGGAAAGCTGAGAAAGGCGGTCCAATTCACAGGAGACGACGCGGTGGACACTCCCCTTGGAAACTTCAAGAGGCATGAGCCCTTCAGCGTGTCCCTTTGGATGCAGACGCCAGACCGAAAGGACCGTGCCATGGTGTTTCACCGCTCCCAGGCATGGACGGATGCGGCGAGCCGGGGCTATGAACTGCTCATCGAGGAAGGCAAGCTCAAGTGGTCGCTGATTCATTTCTGGCCGGGCAATGCGATCAGCATCCGCACGGTGGAAGATGTTCCGCTCAAGCAGTGGATGCATGTGGTCGTCACCAATGATGGCAGCAGCCGTGCAGATGGTTTAAAAATCATCATCGATGGCAAACAGGCTGCGGTGGAAATCATCAAAGACAACCTGACCAAAACCATCGCAGGCGGCGGACACGACAACATCAGCCTCGGTGAGCGCATGAGAGATCGCGGGTTCAAGAACGGCATGATTGATGACTTCCGCGTATTTGACCGGGATGTGACTGACGGGACGGATGTGACTGACGCAGGTTACATGGCACTGAAGAAGGCACGCGAGGATCTATGCACCTATCAGGATGCACAGAAGGAGATGATGGTGATGCGCGAACTGCCGACTCCCAAAAAGGCGTATGTGCTGACCCGCGGTGAGTATGACAAGCGGGCGGAGGAGGTCGGCCCAGCGACTCCGGCCTTCCTGTCCCCTTTTCCAAAAAACGCTCCAAAGAATCGACTCGGCTATGCGCAATGGCTCACGGCGCCAGACCATCCGCTCATGGCACGCGTGACGGTGAATCGTGTGTGGCTCAACCTGTTCGGTCGTGGTCTGGTGAAGACTGCGGAAGATTTTGGCAGTCAGGGCGAGCGGCCTTTGTATCCTGAACTGGTCGATTATCTGGCGATGAAGTTCATGCAAAGCGGCTGGAACATGAAAGCACTGGTCAAGGAAATCGTGCTGAGCCGGGTTTACCGCCAGCGCAGCATTGCCGATGTGAAAACGATGGCGGATGACCCGGAAAATCAATGGTTGGCGCGCGGCCCCAGGTTCAGACTCCCGGCGGAGATGATTCGTGACAATGCCCTGGCTGCGGCCGGATTGCTCAAGCTCAATACAGGTGGCCCGCCGGTGTATTCGTATGAAATGACGGAAGCTTTCAAGCCGGTGGGGCCAGGCGCTGGTGATGCGGTGTATCGCCGCAGCCTTTACATGAACTGGCGCCGCACCAGTCCGCCGCCGGCAATGGTGGTTTTCGATGCTCCAAGGCGGGCCGTGTGCGCCGCCAAACGCGAACGCACGGATTCACCGCTTCAGGCGCTGATCCTGCTCAATGGTGTCCAGTATGTCGAGGCGGCCCGCGTGCTCGGGGAGAAACTCCACCGCGAGCAGCAGGGCGATGTGGCCAAGATGGTCGAACAGGGATTTTTACGCTGCCTGAGCCGCAAGCCGGATATCCGCGAAGCTCAGATTTGCACCCAACTTTATCGCGAGCAGCTCACTCATTTCAAAGCGGTGCAGAAGGAAGCCGAGGAGTTGCTGAAGATTGGGAACACGAAGCGTGACGTTTCGATTTCCGCACCACAAGCCGCCGCCGCCACCGTGCTGGCACAGGCTTTGTTAAACCACGATGCCTGTGTCGTTAAACGCTAAACTTCAACCCTCATGAACACCCCACCTTCCATGATTGATCGCCGAAGCCTGTTGAACCGTTTCGGCATGGGCATCGGCGGACTCGCCTTGTCTGAGATGCTGGCCAAAGCATCCTCACCCGAGGATCATGGCGTGCTCGGCGGCACCCATTTTGAGCCGCGGGCAAAGCGGATCATCTACCTGTTCATGTCAGGCGGACCATCGCATCTGGACTTGTTTGATTACAAGCCGCTGCTCAATCAACGGAACGGCGAACAACTGCCGGACTCGGTGCGCGGCGGGCAGCGACTGACAGGGATGTCGGGAAATCAGTCCTCGATCCCGATGGTTGGATCGCCGTTTAAATTCACGCAGCATGGACAGGCTGGCGGCTGGTTCAGCGAACTTCTTCCGCACACAGCAAGCATTGCGGACGATATTTGTGTAGCGCGTTCGATGTTCACGGAGTCGATCAATCACGGTCCTGGCGTGACTTTTTTCCAGACCGGTTCGCAGATTGCCGGACGCCCCAGCATGGGGGCATGGCTCAGTTATGGACTCGGTTCGGAGAACGCAAACCTGCCTTCGTTCACCGTACTGATCACCAAGGGCAAGGGTGGACAGCCACTGGGTTCACACCTTTGGGGCAGCGGCTTTTTGCCAACGAAGCATCAGGGCGTCCTGTTCCGCGCAGCCAAGGATCCCGTGCTGTATTTGGGCAATCCGGCCGGTGTCAGTGCGGACAGCCGCCGCCTGATGCTGGACCGCCTGCGTGAGCTGCATGAACACCAGTTTGAGGGAACTCCAGATGCAGAGATCAGGAACCGGATCGACCACTATGAAATGGCTTTTCGAATGCAGACGAGCATTCCGGAAGTGACGGACTTGAGCCATGAACCGCAGCATGTGCTCGACAGCTACGGGCCAGAGGTGAAGACCCCGGGTTCCTTTGCCGCAAACTGCCTGCAAGCGAGGCGTCTGGCGGAAAAGGGCGTGAAATTCATCCAGCTCTATCATCAGGACTGGGATCATCATGGTGGTCTGCCTGGAGCCTTGCCGAGACTCTGCAAAGAGACCGACCAGCCTGCAGCGGCTCTGGTCAATGATCTGAAGCAGCGCGGCATGCTGGATGATACACTCGTCGTCTGGGGTGGTGAGTTTGGCCGCACGCCATACTGCCAGGGCAAAATCAGCGCGAACTTTGGGCGTGATCATCATCCGCGTTGTTTCAGCGCGTGGTTTGCCGGCGGCGGCGTCAAAGCGGGCTCAGTGTTTGGAGAAACCGACGACTTCGGCTACAACACGACCAAGGACGGACTGCATATCCATGATTTTCATGCCACGCTGATGCATCTGCTGGGAATCGATCACGAACGATTGACCTACAAGTTTCAGGGTCGCCGCTACCGCCTGACGGATGTGGCTGGCAAGGTCGTGAAAGGATTGCTGGCCTAACCAGATATTCACATTCGACCAATGTAGATGAACGCGGGCGGAACGTTGGCCCAGACAATGCGACTGGTTTCCACTCCCGGCAGGTTTTGATGCAAAAGCTGGCGGAAGCGCTGGCCGCTGGGCAGGTGGTGAAAGCCATAATACGCAAAGGTGGCGAAGCGCCCGCCCGGTGCGAGATGCGGCAGCACATTGCCAAGAATCGCTTCCTGCAACTGACGGGGAAAAGCAGTCCATGGCAGGCCGCTGACGATGACATCAATGGGTTCGCGGTCCTTGAGGTAGGTGGCAAAGTCAAACTCCTGGGCGCCGGCAACCGTGAAGGCCATTTGAGGAAAGCGTGCTTCGAGTTTGCTGGCGAAAGCGGCGTTGATTTCGATGCCGAGATAGCTGCTGTCTTTTGGCCTGGCATCCTGAATGGCTTCAGTCAGGGCTCCTGTGCCCGGCCCCAGTTCCAGAATATGGCGGGCTTTCCAGACTTCAGCTGACTCCATCATGCGCTCCGCCAAAGCGGGACTGGAAGGAACGACTGCGCCCACCGTTTTCCAGTTGCGGATGAATTCGTGAAAAAAGTTGGTGGCCGACATGAACTGAGACGCTAAGCGGACTTGCTAATTGGTGCGAATGCTTTTCCTTTCATACTTCCTA
>CANJVS010000286.1 GCA_947477755.1 Verrucomicrobiaceae bacterium
AGCCGTCGTCACCGGTGCCGGAAGAGGCATCGGCAAAGCCATCGCTGAAAAACTCGCCTCCGAGGGGGCAAAAGTTGCCATTGTCAGCCGCACAGAAACCAATTCCCAAGCCGCCGCCGAGGCAATCAATGCCCTGTATCCAGGCGCTGCCAAAGGCTATGCCGTGGATGTGGGCAATGGAGCTGCTGTCGCCGAAATGGGCAAAGTGATCCTCGCCGATTTCGACCACGTGGACATTCTGGTGAACAACGCCGGAGTCACCAAAGACGGCCTGCTGCTGCGCATGAGCGAGGAGGACTGGGACTTTGTCGTGGACACCAATTTGAAGGGCGCCTTCAACATGCTGAAAGCCTTTCAGCGCAGCATCCTCAAGCAGAAGGGCGCACGCATCATCAACATCGCCTCCGTCATCGGCCTCATCGGCAATGCAGGTCAGGCCAACTACGCCGCCAGCAAGGCCGGACTCATCGGGTTCACCAAATCTGTCGCCCGCGAGTTCGCCGGGCGCGGCGTCACCGCCAACGTCATCGCCCCCGGCTTCATCGCCACGGACATGACCGGCGTGCTGGATGAAAAAGTCAAAGCTGCCGTGCTCGAAAAAATTCCGCTCGGCGATTTCGGCCAGGCGGAAGACATCGCCGCCGCCGTCCTGTTCCTCGCCAGCCCTGAGGCCCGCTACATCACCGGCCAAGTCCTGGCAGTGGATGGTGGCATGGTCATGTGACCCGCTTCACTTCCAATCGGGTTGTCCGCGGCCCAGACATTCGCTGAGCCAGCGGACCATGCCTTCCACGGATTCATGCTTTTTCCGCAGCGACGAAAGAGCCTGCCAATCGATGCGCTGACGCGGAGCGGCGATGGTGATGCGCTGCGGGCGGAGCTTTTCCTGAACTTTTTCAAACTGCTCCATGCTCATGGCGAGGATCTCGCGGGAGGACGGGAAATCATCGAGCTGCGTGACATGAATGCCGATGCAACTGATGCCGACATCAAACTGATGACCGAGATTGCGCAAGGCATCGACAAGAGCCTCGTCATTCAAGGGCTCACCAATGACAAGTTCACTTTGCAGAGTCCAGCGCGTGGCGCTCAGGGCCTGGAAAAACTCGGCAGCGTAGTTGTCCAGCGTGAGACCAAGCTTGAGTTGCACGCCTGTGAGATTTGTTTCAGGACCGCCTAGATGCCGGCGGAGATCAAGCATGGCGGCATCGAATCTCGTGGTTTCATCCGTGCTGGTGTCGAGATCCCACTCGGCGGTGACGAGATCGGGGATGTCCCACTGGCCCTTGATGTCGATCAACGAATCACCGCCACCATTGAGCTGAAAGGGATACTGGGAGCGCAGGACGCTCATGCGCTGATAGATGGCGAGCAGTCGCAGAAAGCGCATCTGCATCACATCCTCATCCACCCCACTGCCACCGAAGAGCAGACGTCCGCCGCCACCATTGGCGCTCGATTTCTTCAACCGCTGATAGTAGCCCTGCCCCTGATCCACCTTGGCGATTGGCGACGTGGAATCATAGGAGAGGATGGAGAAATGATAGCGCAGGGTGGCATCACTGTAATCATCCCCGAGCCGCAGACGAACCAGGCGAATGAGTTCCGTTCCCTTGATGGCTTCTTCAGGATCCTGCGGCAGGATGGTGGGCAGGATGTTTCGAAGTTGTTCGCGCAAGTTCATTCCGAGGCAATAGAGAGTATCTAAGTGGCAGAATGCAGGATACGGCCCCGAATGGTCAAGATCGAAACGCAGCCTTTATGATTTGATGCTGTATGTTCGGCGCCGGCTGTTGAGCCAGCGCACGCCGAACATGTCCATCGTGGCGCGCAGGGCACGGTTACCAAAGCCATACTTGCTGACGCCATGGATGCGCGGGCGGTGATTGACCGGCATCTCGGTGACGCGCCAGCCCATGCCGCCAACAAGCGCGGGAATGAAACGGTGCATGCCATGGAAAAGCAGCAGGGCCTCACGACATTCACGACGCATCACTTTCAGTGTGCAGCCGGTGTCACGCACATTGTCACCGACAAAGCGGGAGCGCACGTAATTGGCGATGCGGCTCTGGATGCGCTTGAAGGCCGAGTCCTTGCGCTGAGCGCGGTAGCCGCAGACAAGGTCGTAGCCTTGATTCAACTTCTCAATCATGGCCGGAATGTCCTTGGGATCATTCTGCAGATCACCATCAAGCGTGACAACGATATCGCCTCGCGACTGGTAGATGCCTGCATGCATGGCGGCGCTTTGACCGGCATTTTTTTCAAACTCCAACAACCTCACGCGATCTCCACGCTGAACGCGGCTGACCGTGGCATCCGTGCTGCCATCATCCACCAGCACCAGTTCATAATCCATGCCAGCCATGGCCGAGGCTATTTGCATCTGGAGTTCGACGACGTTGTCCTCCTCATTGTAAAGAGGCACGACAACGGAAATGGCTGGAGAGGATGGCATGATCGGAAGCAACCCATCCAGCGCACGCCTGCCGAGGCAAGCAGGAATTCCGCCGGACTAAGGTGACTGGCCGACGCTGATGATCTGTGGTGCACGCCTGCGGACGCCGATGAAAACAGGTGAGCGCTGCGGTTCCAGCCAGCGATGTTTGAAATTCAGCTTCGTGTTCAGTGCAGCAAAGTGCCAGGGACCATCCTCGGTCATGAGACTGTATTGCAGCGCGCGTCCGCCATCCAGCAGCGTCGCATGATCCACTTCCAACTTGAGCGCCAGCGCAGTGACCTCACTGATATTCATCACTCCGCCGTCGCCAGAGAGAACAAAGACGATGGTTCCGTCACGTTGCATGCCCGCGAGGGAACGGTAGGTGATCTTCGATCCGTCAAACTGACTGTCCGGATTCACGTCAATGTACGGGAACACCGTCTGATTTTTCATGACCGAGGGATAGCCCTGTGTGGCCTCCTCGATTAATCCCGGCACATCTTTGAGCAGTGATTTGGGGCCAAAATAAGGCCGCCCCCCTTTGACAAAGAAGCATCCGCTCCAATCCTTGAATTCGGGGTTTAACTGTTTCCCTTCATGCCAAACATAACCAAGAGGCTTGCCAGCGGGGTCGCGAAAATTGGCGGTGATGGCAAAGGCAAGCTTGTCCGTGCTCAGGCGTTCTGCGGCGGTGGTGACTGCAAACTTGGGTTTAAAGCTTGTCATGAACTCAAACTGCTCGGGCGCGATGACAATGACATGCACTTCAGCACCCAAAAGTCCCTGAGCAAGATTGGCAACCAACCCTGACGGACGATTCACTTTCAGCGTGCTCCAGGTCAATCCGGGTTCGCTGTGGCGCACGATGAGTGCCTGATGGAGATCCGTCGGCGTCAAGGCCGACACCTTTCTCCAGGCCCCTTTGCGCGAACGCACCTGCAGCACACCTTTGGAATCGCGCACACTCAGGGCCACGAAATTACTGCCGACATTGTAGAACACTTCACCTATCAGCCAAAGCAGCAATCCACCCGCCAGCAATGCCAGCAGGAGCATCTTGAGGCAGCCGCCCTTCTTGTTCTCCACCATGCTCTTTTTCATGCCTTGTCGGTGGGGATGATGCGCTGCTTTCAGCCTGAGTAAAGGCGTGAACCCGGGAAAGCCATGGTTTGAAAAGGCCGTTGCGCGACTGGCATCTGCCTGTAACGATAGCGGCCACACGCCCACTTCCACATGAAAAAGACCGCTCTCTCCGCCCTCGCCACTGCTGCGCTCATTCTCGCCGCCACCTCATGCGGCCGGCATTCCTGGGAGGAAACCCAAGTGCTCCACGAAGGCATGCACAAGGGCCATGGCGAAGCACACGGGGAAGCCAAGCACGATGAGCACGCCAAGCCGGAAGCTCACGCTGAAGCAGCCAAGCATGCTCCAGAGAAGAAAGACGCCGCCAAGCACTAGGCGGCACCACATTTAAAATTCCGCCATGCCGCTATGGGTCGAATACGTCGCCTGTGCGGTCTGCGCCGCCTCGGGAGTGCTCGCGGCAAAGGGCAAACAGATGGATCTCTTCGGAGCCATCATGCTGGCACTGGCAACGGCACTCGGAGGTGGGACCATTCGTGACCTTTGTCTGGGAATCCGCCCTGTATTCTGGGTCGAAGCACCCGACTACCTGACCTGGTCACTGGTCGCAGCCTTGATCACTTTCATTCTGGCTCCACACCTTCGCTTCCCCGGCAGGGCCTTGGCCGTGGCGGATGCCTTTGGTCTGGCTCTCTTCGGCATCATCGGCACGGAGAAGGCACTCGGCATGCAGGCACCAGTGTCTGTCGCGATACTCATGGGAGTCCTCACCGGCGTGGCTGGTGGAATGGTGCGCGATGTGCTCCGCAATGAAATGCCAACGGTATTCCGGGCGGAGATCTACTTGTACTCAACGGCCATTTTTGGCGGCGCCGGCATCTACGTGCTGATGGAGCGCTGGCTGCCGCCGTCCCCAAGCCACCGCTACATTGGCATGGCGATCATCCTCGCGCTGAGACTGGCGGCGATGCGCTGGCGGCTTGTCCTGCCGTTATACCTAAAAGCGTGAATGGGAAAGATGACAGATTGCCGTGAAGGCGCATAGAATGGGCTGATGGTGCGTAAAAACATCCCCGTGGAAGCTCACTCAATAGGTGAGGCAGCAGTCACCCCATCTGGGCCCG
>CANJVS010000287.1 GCA_947477755.1 Verrucomicrobiaceae bacterium
ATGGCGGATGCCGTCGATGGTGATGCTTGTCTCCGCGACGTTGGTGGCCACGATCACTTTGCGCAGCGCGTTGGGCGCAAACGCCCGATCCTGCTCCTGCGGTTCGAGTTCGCCATGCAGCGGGATGCATGCCACGCGCTCCCGCGTTCTCAGGCCGCGCAAGGCATCCAGCGTGCCATTGATCTCGCCACGTCCAGGCATGAAGACGAGGATGTCACCGGGTTCGTCGTCGTTGACGATGCGCTCCACCTCTTCAGCCGCTTGCACCGTGATCGGACGCTGATCAGGAAACTGGAGATAACCAACTTCAACGGGAAAACTTTGCCCCTCAGAAATAAGGATCGGACACTGATCCAAATACGCCGCCACAGGCTCGGCATCGAGCGTGGCTGACATGACCACCATGGCCAAATCAGGCCGCTGCGTCTGCTGCAAATGCTTCACCAACGCGAGCGCGACATCGCTCAGCAAGTTGCGCTCATGAAACTCATCAAACACCACCGCGCCGATCTTTGACAGCGAGCGATCATCCTGAAGCCAGCGCAGCAGGATGCCCTCCGTGACAAAACAAATGCGCGTGCCCACGCTGGTATGATCATCAAACCGGATCTGATACCCAACCTCCGCGCCAAGTTTGCCCTCCCGTTCCCAGGCCACCCGCGTCGCCACCGTGCGGGCCGCGACACGCCGGGGTTGCAGCACCACGATCATCTTGTCGCCCGCGATCCCCGCATCCAGCAGCATCTGCGGCACCTGCGTCGTCTTCCCCGAGCCCGTCGGAGCCACCAGCACCAGGCGATTCCCGCCTTGCAACGTGTGCAGGATGTCAGCGTGGATTTTCCAGATGGGGAGCGCGGTGGAGGCAGGCATTTAGCGGGTGTGAATCAATGAAATGATCGCGAAGAGACTCAAAGTTTCATTCGTGCAATGCTGTGATCAACCAAGCCATCGCCGCCAGGGACGGCTTCAAAAGATAAATAGAAGGTTGTGGACATCATGTGGAGAACGGAAAGGAACCTGGAGCAGCGCTAAATTCCAACAAATTGCCTCGCTACCCCCTGGAGCGTGACAGTCCAGACGAGGCGAGCGCTGTCGGCCCTGACACACGATCCAACCCGAGTTTCTGAAGCGCCGCAGTTCCAGCTGCGCGGTCATCGAAGTAGAAGTGGGCATCAATCGGATGCAGCCAGCCGGAGGCGTCTCGGATGACATTGTTGACGTGTAGGTCGAAGACATCAATTTCACCAAGCACATCGTCATCGATGATAAAGTTGCCGCCCAGGGAGCGAGGATTCGGGTCACGCAAATCTTGAGCCACCATACCAGCTTTCAATTCCTCCCATTCAGGGTGCGTGCCGTCCACATAGGGCTGAGAGATGACGAGATGCAAGCGCTCGCCCTCCTCGTAGAATCCAAGGATCTGAAAATCGTCGTCGAAGTAGTGATTGGAAAGCAGTAGGTCGGTCAGGTAGTCGTAGAGCGACTCGGTGGCGAGCGCGTGAACGTCTGCATCCTTAATCACGCGCTCTTCATCAGGCAGGTAGGCCACGCGGTGTTCTTTGCCACCGCGCATGGGGCGAGCCGTAAACAATGCTTTCAAAGCGGCTGGATCCATCCACAAACCTGACTCAGAAGCAAACTGCCTCAGGGCACGGACTTCATCGTCGCCTGATTCGCGCGAACCCGCTCCATCGTTACCACGCCCTGCGTCTGCAACGCTCTGCGCCGCGCATCGGAGAAGCCCTTGCGAACCACCGTAATGGAGGTGGGCTTTTTCGAGGGCACAGGAGCTGTTGAGGTAGAGTTCAATAGGTGAAAGGTGCTTGGTCGCGGACGTTTTGTCAAAAGCTCTCTCTCGGCAAGACTCCCGCTCACTCCGCCGCTGCCGGACGGAAGCGCTCGGCGATCCGCTCCACACCACCGCGTTTGCCATCGGCTGGTTCGAAGCTCTTGGTTGCCGCATTCCATCCCGTCTGCGTCGGATACGGATAAATCGTCATCTCCCACGAGGGCTTGTTGCTCTCCACATGCCGACCAGTCAAAGCGAAGGGCGCGGTGCCGGTCTCGCGCCAGGCACGCACGGCATCAAGAAGATTCGGCGCTTGATTGATGCCGGGGCCACCGCCGTGAGCGAGGCCGGGGACGACGTAAAAGCGGAAGAAAGACTGCGCTTTCTCGAGTCCACCGAGGCGATCGATCACGCGCTCGTAGTAATCGATGGAGGCGTGGTAGGGCACGACGGAATCGGCGGTGCCGAGCGTCATGACGAGCTTGCCGCCGCGCTTGGCGAAGGCGCTGAGATCGGGGTTCTCGGCATTGAGATACGGCGCAAGTCTGGCGGTGTAGGTGTCGATGTCCGCGCCGAAGTTGATGTCCTCCAGTTTCTTGTCTTTGCCGAAGACCCAGTGGAAAAGATACAGGTGTCCGTGCGAGGCTTCGATGGAACTGCCAAGCGGGATGCCATTGAAGAGGCGTTCGCCGGTCATCGCATGGCGTGGTCCATCGAACAGTTTTCTCAATGCCGCCGCATGTTCATCGGTGAGCGTCGAGTCCTTCTTCCGCGCCAGAGCGATGACGGCCTCGATGTCCTGCGCGGTGCAGCGAGGATCGGAGACGAACTTGCCTGCTGCGATTGGGAATTCCCTTGAGGCCATGAACTCATTCGCCGCAGCGATGACACTGGCGTCCTGCGATTTCGTGAAGGGGCACTTTTTCAAAATCTGATCGTTCCACAGGAAGTAAGCGTGCAGCGGCGTGCGGCAATGCGCGGCGACTGCAGCCGCGATGCCATCGTAGTCCTCGGGATAACGCTGGGCCTCCTGCAATGCCTGCTGACCGCCGGTGGAGCCGCCGCTGAAATACGAAAGCTCCGGCGCTCTGCCGTAATGCGCCCGCACGATCTGTTTCGCCACCACGGTCATGAGATGCGTGGCGCGAAACCCAAAATCCTTCCACACTTCCGGATTGCCGATGCCTGAGTCGGAATTCGGAGCCGTGCCCATGTCCGTCGTCGCCACCGCATAACCCGCCGCGCTCGATGCCGCGAGGCCGCCTGAATTGATCCTTCCCGCCGCACCGCCATTGCCCAGACCGAGAAAGCGGGCATTCCATTGATCAGAATCAGGCAGCCAGACTTCGACGTGGATGTTCGAGCCCTTCGCCGGATTCAGCACGAGCTTCACGACGGTCTTCGTCGCCGATGGATCGCGCTCCACACTGGTGATGGTCGCCGCATCGATCTTCAAGGCGCGCAAAGCAGCCAGTTTGTCATCGTTGCGCGATGTCTCGCCGAAGGCTGAGAAACAACTGAGCAGCGCTGCAACGGCGAGAGATGTAGTCTTTCTGGTCATGGGAGTGGGCAAGGTCGATAGGAGTCTATTCGGGCATGCCCAAGACGTCGATCAAAACCGCAGGACCCTTTCTCCGGCGCATCGAAGATGAGTTGGAATAGATCGGCCTTGCTGCAATCTCGCGATTGAGCACGCAGAGAAGCACGACCGGCCGAGCGGCAACAGACATCCCTGTTGATACTCAGCCTCACGCGCATTCCGCCAAAAAAACCGGCAAACATGGTGCGCAGGCTGCTCTTGGGTGCCGGGTATTTGCAATACATCACCCACCACGCTGAACACATAACCCATTCATTTTCACTCTCACTTCATGGCAAACATTCATTTCATCGGCGGGGAAAAAGGCGGTGTCGGCAAATCCGTGGTGGCCCGTGTGATGGCCCAATATTTCATCGACCGAGGGCAACCTTTCCTCGGTTTCGACACCGACCGCTCGCACAGCACGTTCACGCGCTTCTATTCTGACTACGCTTCGCCCGTGATTGTCGATCAATACGAAAGCCTGGATGCCATTATCGAAGCAGCCTGCGAACAGCCCGACAAGCGCATCCTGGTCGATCTGGCAGCTCAGACTCATGGGCCGCTGGTGAAGTGGATGGATGATTCAGGCGTGCTGGAAATGGCAGGCGAAGCGGGCATCAACATCACCTACTGGCATGTGATGGATTCAGGCCGGGACTCGGTGGATCTGCTCAAGAAAGTCCTGGATCGCTTTGGTTCAAGACTTGGTTACGTCCTCGCGCTTAACCAAATGCGCGGCGACAATTTCGACATCTTTGAAAAGTCCGGTGAGAAGGAGCATGCCCTGTCTTTGAATGCGCGCTTCGTGACCTTGCGGCGTTTGCATGAAACCGTGATCAACAAGATCGATGCCGGCAGCAGCAGCTTTTGGGCAGCCAAAAACAGGAGTGCCGCAGATGGAGCAGGACTTGGCATTCTGGAGCGTCAACGCGTGAAAATCTGGCTGAACCACATCCATGATCAACTGGATGGCCTGCAACCTTGAGCGTTTGCCCGGAGCTCCGTTTCAGTCTGAAGTTCAGATCTTTGAAGTCTCGGCCCCATTGATGATTCCCTGCCCCGCTGCGGTGACTCTGTCAGATGGCGGGACTGTTTGCACATCCGGCAACCCGCCGGTCAACGGACATCGAAAACGATGGTGAACAAAAGATCGGCAGTTGCGCCTGAGGAGGTTCTCGCCCATTTCCATCAGCCAGCGCACTCACCCCAGAACCACCAGTCGCCCCATCGTGATCACCATGAAGTCTATTACCCTGTTCTCTGCTCTG
>CANJVS010000288.1 GCA_947477755.1 Verrucomicrobiaceae bacterium
GACAAAGAGCAGATCGCGCACCGTGCTGTTGTATTCCGTGCGGTTCAGGCGGCGCGCGGTGACATGGCCGGGATCGGGTTTTGACGGATCGAACCAGAAGACGGCGTCATCGATCCATGCCACGATCTCATCGCGTTGCTGCAAAGTTGGTTTTTCCTTTTTCTTCTCCGGAGGCATCACGTGGGTGACCATCTGCTGGCGCACATGATCCCAGAGGGCAAAGTCGGCCCGCAGCGCCGCATAGTCCTTGTGCTCGTCGAAGGCGAAGTCGCCCTTTTCCGTGCCGTCGGCGTGGCAGTCGTAGCAGAATTGTTCCAGCAGCGGTTTGATCTTTTGATCAAAAGCCGCCTGACCCCGGGTGGCCAGGAGGTCCGCAGCAGGAGCCGCCAGGGCTGGCAGGCAGAGAAGGGGAATGAAACGCAGGGGGGGCATGTTCAGTAGACAGAACGCATGAAAGCACAGCCAGATTTCCATGCGCTGGATTTGTGAGGCATTGCCGTATCTTTCGTGGAGGTTTTTCGCCAGCGGAGCAAAGCGATAGACAAAAGGCGGGGTGAGCGTTAAAACGGCCCACCATCCAATGCTGCGTTCCGACGAACGCTGCCACCCATACCCTCCATGAAACCGATCTGCACCCTCGCCCTACTCGCCGCTTTTGTCCTGCCCGCCCTGGCGGAAGACGTCACCATCTTCAATGGCACCGACCTGACCGGATGGGAAGGTAACAAGGATCTCTGGAGCGTGCAGGATGGCACGATCACCGGCATCACACCGCCTGACCCGGCTGATCCGAAGAAGGGTATCATCAAGCACAACACCTTCCTCGTTTGGAAAGGCGGCAAGGTGGGCGATTTCACCCTGACTTTCCAATACCGCATCGAGAAAGGAAATTCCGGCGTCCAGTATCGCAGCAAGGAATTGGCTCCTGGAGCCTTTGGCCCGATCATCAGCGGCTATCAGGCCGATTTTGAAGCCGGCACCACTTACAGCGGCATCCTTTATGAAGAGCGTGGTCGTGGCATCTTGGCCAAGCGCGGTGAGAAGACCGTGATCAAAGCCGGTCCGGATGGCAAGAAGCCGGTTGTCGAGCAGGCTGGCAAAGTTGGCGACAGCGCCGCCATCCAGGCCAGCATCAAATCGGAAGACTGGAACGATTACAAAATTGTCGCCATCGGCAATCATGTGCAGCACTTCATCAACGGCATGCAGACCATTGATGTGACCGACGAAGATGCAGCCAACGCGCCAAAGGAAGGTCTTCTCGCCCTCCAGATTCATGCAGGTCCTCCGATGAAGGTGCAGTTTAAAAACTTCAAACTCGCCACGCAGAAGTAGAAGTCCGGCACAGCAACTGCTGCTCCCATTTTCCCATGCGTTTCCCTGTCAAAGTTCATCCAGGTCTCCTTCTTCTCCTCGCGCTCTGGCTCGGTGGTGTCTCACTTGCTGTGGCCCAGCAGACTGAATACATCATCTGCTCCGGGGGGCCAGCCCTCCGCCAGTGGGAGGATCTGAGGCAGCCTGGGCAGCAGCATGACCGGTGGTGGGGAAATTTCGTCCGCACGGCTCGCGTGCGGATGCAGGAGATCCAGAAGACTGCGCCGAAGGGCACCATCATCACCTGGCTTGTTTATCGTGACGCCTATGTGCGCCGCGCTGCCGCAGATCATGATCCGCTGACCGCGCATGTCGAATCTGTGCGGGACACCTACAAGATTAACCTTGTCTGGTTCCGAACCGGTGATGAGGTCATCCGCTACATCAATGAAGGAGGTGGTGCCGTGTCCCGCTCGCAGACCAAAATCTCCGGCTTCGAGTACTTCGGTCACTCAAACAAGTATTGCTTCCTTCTCGATTACAGCTCCGACATTTACGCGGGCTCTACCGTCTGGCTGCATGAGACCGAATTGAATCGGCTGAACCGGAGCGCCTTTGCCCGCAAAGCCTATTGCCAGAGCTGGGGCTGCCACACGGGTGAAAGCATGAGCAAGGCCTGGAAAAAAGCCACCGGTGTTCCCATGATCGGTGCCATCGGCAAGACCGACTACTCCTTCATGCACCTTCGTGACTGGAAGGTCGCCCTCGCTGAAGGCGCGCGCTGGGCACGCTGAGCTGGCTGAGTTTGAGCTTTCCGCTCTTTTGGCAGTCTGATACCAAATTCATCGAACGTTACCTTCCCCGTATGACACGTCTGCCCTTCATCCTTTCCATTCTCCTCGCCCTTTCGGCTCTGTCTTCTTTTGCCCAGACTCAGGGAAATTCCCGCTTCGGCCTCGCCGACCTCAAGACCTGGGCCGGTCGCGGTGATGCCGACGCGCAGTTTGAGCTCGGATTGCGCCTGCTAACCGGAGAGGACATGAAGAAGGATGAAAAGGCGGGTGTGGAGTGGATGGAGAAAGCCGCTAACCAAAAGCATCTTCGCGCCCAGTTTGTCATGGGTTCCCTCTATGAGGATGGCACGGGTGTAAAAAAGGATGAATCCAAGGCGGTCGATTGGTATCGCAAGTCCGCTGAAAGCGGTTTTGCGCCAGCGCAGTTCGCTGTCGCCATGGCCTATGATCTCGGTCGTGGCATCAAGCAGGATACGGCCAAAGCCAACGAGTGGCTGCAAAAGGCCGCCGATCAGAACCACCCGCAGTCGCAGACCGCCCTTGCCGCCAAAATGGAGCGCGGTGTTGGCATCGCCAAAAATCCATCCAAAGCGGCTCTCCTCTACCTCCGCGCCGCCCAGCAGGATCACGTGCAGGCCATGAGCCGTCTGGCCAATCTTTATTACACCGGCAATGGCGTTCCACTCGACTACCGCCGCGCCGGAGCCTGGTATCAGCGCGCTGCCAGAAGCGACGATCCCTGGGCCTCGAACAACCTCGCCTGGTTCCTTGCCACCTGTCCGGAAGAAAGCCTGCAAAACGGCGAGCAGGCCGTGCTCTTTGCCGCCCGTTCCCTACGCATCATGGACGAGGCCGGTGAAGATCAGCGCTATGAAATGATCGACACCAAGGCAGCCTGCCTCGCCCGCAACGGTGAATTTTTGGAGGCCATCCTCTGGCAAAAGAAAGCGCTGGCCCTGCTTCCTGAGGACAAAGACCTCACGGATGAAGAGCGCAAATCTCTTGAGACCGAGTTCAAAGGCCGTCTCAAACTCTACCAGCAGGAGAGTCCCTACGACGAGCCTGAACCCAAGGTCGAAACTGAAGCCGCGCCCCTGCCTCAGGACACGATCCTCCAGGACGAAGGCATCCCTGGCGAAGGAGCCAAACCCAAGAAGAAAAAGAGCAGTAATAAGGGCACCGTGGTCTGAGATTGCGCAATTCCTGCACATCTAAGCGCAATCCTTGCAAGACTGGGCCTGCGCGCCACGGTTACACCTGCCCGAGAAACTGAGCTCATTCTGGTTTCGTCATTACTTTTTGTCATCCCCCCATGTCCACCGTCGCTGTCCGCTCTGCTGCCCTGCCACCCGCCATCCCTGGATTGGTGCGCCGTTTTCGGCAACCCAAGAAGAACATCCCACAGACCAAGCAGGATCGGGACTTTGTACTGAAAGCAGTGCGCGAGTACGCCGAGCAGCACAAACTGGTGCCGCCAGTGCCGATTGATGAGCTGCAGGTTCACACGGAAAAAATCATGGCGCTCAATGGCATCGAGAAGGTTTACCGCGACTACACGGGTGTGCTTCTGGCCAATGAAACCTGGCGTGAATCTCTGGCCAGCGTGCCGTTTGAAAAACGTCTCCTGCTCATGCCGAAATGCATTCGCATCGAGAGCAAGTGCCCGGCGCCTTTTGATGAATTCGGCCTGCTTTGCAAGCAGTGCGGTCTGTGCAGCATTCAGGACTTTCAAAATGAGGCTGAAAAACTGGGCTACGCAGTGCTGGTGGCCGAGGGCAGTGCGATTGTCATGTCGTTGATCCAGACGGGCAAGATCGAGGCCATCGTTGGCATCTCCTGTCTTCCAGTGCTGGAGCGCACCTTCCCTTACATTGAGGCTGCGGCTATTCCCGCCGTGGCGGTGCCCCTGCTTCAGGACGACTGCATCGACACCACCGTCGATGTGGACTGGGTCTGGGATTACATTCACCTGACCAGCGAGGACAAGACGCGCCGTCTGAATCTGAACGCGCTGCATGATGAAGTGAAGACCTGGTTCACGGCTGAAGCTCTCGATGCGCTGCTTGGAAAACCGTCCTGCCAGACCGAACAGATCGCCCGCGATTGGCTGGGACGCGCTGGCAAACGCTGGCGGCCCTTCCTCACCATTGCCGCTTATCAGGCTCTGCGTGAAGATCCCGAAGGCCCGATCTCGGATGATCTCAAACTGGCCGCCGTTTCGGTTGAAGCCTTCCACAAAGCCTCACTCATCCATGACGACATCGAAGACAACGATGCTGAGCGCTATGGCGAGCCGACACTGCATTCCGAATACGGCGTTGGCGTGGCCTTGAATGTGGGTGACCTGCTGATCGGTGAAGGCTACCGCCTGCTGGCCGAAATGAAGTGTGCCAGTCATCTGAGAAGCGCCTGTTTAAAAGTCGCCGCTGAAGGCCAGCGTGAACTGTGCCGCGGGCAGGGTGCTGAACTGCTTTGGAATAATCATCCCGTGGCGCTGAGCAACACCCAGGTGCTGGAGATCTTCC
>CANJVS010000289.1 GCA_947477755.1 Verrucomicrobiaceae bacterium
ATGATGGGCACATTCCATGCGATCTCGAGCACGCAGTATGGCGGCAGCAATCAACTCGGCCTGGCGCAGGGCGTGTCGGAGGCTCTGCTGTGCACCGCCTCGGGTCTTGTCATCGGCATTCCGGCACTGATTTTTTATTCGATCTTCCGCGGCAAAGTGAACCGCCTGATCTCCGAAATGGAGGCGGCCACCACCCACTTGATGGCCCTGCTGTCCGTGCAATACAAACGCGCCGCGCGCGCCGTGTCGACGCGGGGTGAATGAGGATTTGATTTGCCATGAACTTTCGCAAACAACACTCCATCGAACCCACACCCATGCAGCTCGCGCCATTGGTGGACGTGCTGTTTCTGCTGGTGATCTTTTTTGCCGTCACCTCACACTACGCCAAGAACGAGCAGGTGATGGACATCAGCGTTCCGGCGGCTGAAGAGGGGAAGGAAAAGGAATCCCGCAACGTCGGCGAGATCATCATCAACATCAAAACAGCGGGTGAAATCGTCGTCAACGGACAGCAGCTCACCGAAGCCGAACTGCTGGTGAAACTGAAAAACATTGCCGCCATTTACAAAGATCAGGCCGTGATCCTGCGTGGTGATGAAGTGGTCGATTACAAATTTGTCATCCGCGTGCTCGACACCTGTCAGAAGGCCGGCATCTGGAACATCGCCTTTGCCACGCGCAAGCCCGAGACAGATGCACCGAAAAAGTGAAGAGCCATGAGCTACCTCTCGTCCCACACGCCCATGACATCACGTCCGCCACGCAAGGTTACCTTCACCGTCACCCTGTCCGTTCTGGGTTTGTGCGCCTTGCTCTCCAGTCTCCAAGCTCAGGTTCCGCAGGCTCAGCCGGCACCCCAGGTTCAGCCAGTGCCGAAAGCTGTGCCCTTGGAGGAAGATGCAGTTCCGGCCCCCAAGGCGGTTCCAGTCGAAACCAACAAGGCCGTCCCGGTGGAATCCAAAGCTGTCCCGGTCGAATCCAAGCCTGCCACGCCGGAAACCAGCCGGCCCAAGGGACCGGACGAGGATCTCTTTGATTACGCCAGCATGATCTATGACCGCGGCGAGTTCGGCCTCGCCGCCCAATCTCTGGGCGAGTATCTGCAAAACTATCCGTCGGGCCGTCATGTGCCGCTGGCGCTCTTCCGCATCGGCGAGTGCTACATGCAGCAGAAGCAGCTCAAGGTGGCGGAAACGTATTATGAAGAAGTGGTGAACCGCTACCCGAACAGCGATGGCGCGCCATCAGCGGCCTACCGGCTTGGGGCGATGCAATTCAATGCCCAGGATTTCGTGAAGTCAGCGCGCATGTTCACCTTCTGCGAAGCAAAGACCACGCTGCCGCAGGTGCGCCTGGCAGCCGCCTTCAACAAAGCCCGCGCCTATCAGATGCTCGGTGACAAGCCGAACCAGCTCGCCGCACTCAACGCCGTGGTGGCCGTCAAGACCGACAACCCCTACCGCGAAGGTGCCCTTCTCAGTCTTGGCACGATCCTGCTGGCCGATGACAAGAAGGCGGAGGCTCTGCCGATTTTTCAAGACCTGCTCAGCACCAGCAAGGACAACGCCACCATCGCTGACGCCTCCATGAAAGCAGCGGTGCTGCACGCGGAGATGGGCAAGCCTGAGGAAGCGATCCCGCTCTTTGAACGTGCCCTGCAACTGCCGGAAACCAGCACTGAAAATCGTGGCATCGCCCTCGTCGGCATCGTGCAGGCGCTGTTTGCCAAAGGCGATTACGAAGGCGTGGTCAGCAGATACAGCCAATACGCCAACGTCCTGCCAGAGGGTGAGACACGACCGAAGATTCTGCTCATGGTGGGCAATGCCTACCGCATGAAGAAAAGCTATGCGCGGGCGGTGGAAGTGTATCTGAAGATTGAGGAGAGCAAGCCCGGCAGTGATCAGGCCTTTGAGGCGGGCTATTGGAAACTCTACTGCTTCTATCTCCTCGATGACAAGGATCTCGCCGACTTCGCCACGGCTTTCATCGCCAAAAATGCCGACTCCCACGCCAATCACGAATTCATCAATCTGGCCCGCCTGATCCGCGCCGACTTTCACTTCAACAAGCAGAATTACACCAGCGCAGCCACCAGCTTCAACGATGTGCAGATCGACAAACTGCCGGCCAAGCTGCAGCCGGGCACGCTCTTCAACAAAGCCTGGGCGCAAGCTGAAGCAAAACGCGGTCAGGATGCGATCGGGACTTTCACCCAATTCATCAAGACCTTCCCGTCCCACGAACTGATAGCCAAGGCGCTCGCGCGCCGCGGTCTGGCCTATCGTGAAGCCAAGGAACTGCCGAGAGCCATGACCGACTTCCAGACGGTGGTGAAGGATCATCCGAACTCCGAGGCCGTGGAACTCTCCTATCTGCAGATGGGCCTCATCGCCGCCGAGCAGCGTGATTTTAAGGCCACCGTTGCCGCCTTTGAAATGCTGGTGAAAAAATATCCCAGCAGTGCTGCCGCTGGCCAGGCTTGGTTTGGCATCGGACGCGCCAGCTACTCGCTGCAGCAATGGGACAAGGCCGTCGATGCACTGCAAAGAGCCATCGGCGTGGATCCAAAAACCTACCGTGAGCAGGCCAGCATGATGATCATCCAGGCCCAATATGTGCAGCAAAATGCCGAAGCACTGGCAAAGGCCATCGATGATTACCGCAAGGCCAACCCCAACGCCAGCGTGCCGCCGAATGTGCTGACCTGGCTGGGCCTGAAGCTCTACGATCAGAAGCTTTATGCGCGCGCCGCGCACTTTCTCACGCTCGCCTCCACACCTGATGCGCCAGAGAACACCGACCCACGAGTCTGGAGCTATCTGGGCATGGCCTTTCTGGAAACGAAGGACTATGAGAACTGCGTCAAAACCACGGAGAACTTCCTCAAAGCCACACCGGAAAGCGCCGCCCGCGCCCGCGGCCTGCTGACCAAAGGCCGCGGCCTGCTTGGACAGAACAAATTTGATGAAGCTGAAGCCGTCGTTCAAGAAGGTCTTGGTTTCGCCAAAGACGGCAAACCTCAGGCGCTCCTGCTGCTGCTTCAGGGTGACATTTCCCTGGCTCTCGGTGACAAGTTCGCCGCTGAATCTCAGGCCGACGCCGCCCAGGAAAAGTACACCACCGCCGCCGGCAAATTCATGATCCCCGCGCAATTTTTTGAAGATGAGGAGATCACCCCCGAAGCCCTCAACAAGGCTGCGTATGCCCTTGAGAAAACGGGAAAGGCGGACAAGGCCGCAGAATTCCGCAAGCAGCTGAAGGAAAAGTATCCGGGTTACGGAAAACCGTGATGTTAGGTTAGGCGGGCTTCACTTGCGTTGACAGCGGATTGTCTTTCGGGTTAACAACTGCATCCCTTCGTCAACACCAGCAACTCAACGCCAACGGCTCGTTCCCAAACACCATGCGCTACCAACCACTCCCCGCCGATCTCTACGTCACGAACCGCCAGCGGCTGTATCAAAAACTCCCCCCGGGATCGCTGGTGATCCTGCATTCGAATGACGTGCTGCCGACGAATGCCGACGGCTCTCTCGGCTTCGTGCAAAACAGCGATCTGTTTTATCTCAGTGGAGTGGACCAGGAAGAAACCATCCTCATGCTCTTTCCGGATGCGCAGGATCCCAAGCAGCGGGAGATGCTCTTTGTCCGTGAGACGAACGAACACATTGCCGTGTGGGAAGGGGAAAAACTGACGAAGCAACAGACCACCGGGCGTTCAGGGATTCAGCACGTGCACTGGCTGCAGGAGTTCGAGACCCAGTTCCGCATCGTCATGTGCCAGGCGCAGCAAGTGTATCTGAACTCAAACGAGCATCCACGCGCCACCATCCCGACCGAAACGCGCGAGACCCGCTTCACCCACCGCTGCATGCGCGAGTACCCGCTGCATGACTACCGCCGCGCCGCGCCGCTGATGCATGAACTGCGCGTGATCAAGCAACCGCAGGAGATGAGCGCCATGAACGAGGCCATTCGCATCACGGAAGATGGTTTCCGCCGCCTGCTGAAGTTTGTTAAACCGGGCGTGCATGAGTTCGAGATCGAGGCTGAACTGGCGCATGAATTCATCCGCCAGCGCGCGCGCGGCTTCGCCTACACGCCGATCATCGGCACCGGCGCAAACGCCTGCGTGCTGCATTACATCACCAATCACTGCCAGTGTCAGGACGGGGAGATGCTGCTGCTCGACATCGCCGCCAACTACGGCAACTACAATGCCGACCTCACGCGCACAATCCCGGTGAATGGCCGATTCACCACGCGTCAGCGTCAGGTTTATGATGCCGTGCATCGCGTCTTCAACGAGTGCTGCCGGATGCTGCGCCCCGGTGTCATCATCCGCGAGTATCAGGAGGAAGTCGGCAAGTTAATGACCTCCGAATTGATCGGACTCGGCCTGCTGGATCGAGATGCCGTGGAGAAGCAGGATCCCGAAAAGCCTCTCTATAAAAAGTACTTCCCGCACGGCACCAGCCACCCTCTCGGCATCGACGTCCATGATGTCGGCCACATGTGGAAGCCCGTGCAATCCGGCATGATCTTCACCGTCGAGCCCGGCATCTACATCCGCGAAGAAGGGCTCGGCGTGCGCCTCGAAAACAACATCCTCATCGGTGAGCAG
>CANJVS010000290.1 GCA_947477755.1 Verrucomicrobiaceae bacterium
AGAACAAGATCCAAGCCAAGCGCACTGCCACCGCCTCCGATGGGCTGCGCTTCCTCTGGGACTACCTCGGGTGGACCGGCAGTGCGCGTCCCGTCGCCCTTGGGCTCTTCGGCAAGCTGCACTCAGAGTTTCGCCACTACCGCAAGCACGCGCAGCGGCTCTGCCAGCAGTTCGATAGCCGCTACCCCGACGCGAACCTCTAACCCTTTGCCCGAGCTATACGCAGTCAGCGGATAGTCGAGCCAAACCCAAGAACAACGAACCCAAGAACCGAACCTGATATGTGTGTGATCCTGATATGTCCTGAAACCGTGCGCCCTAAGTCCGAGGTGCTGTATGCCTGTCATGAAGCCAACCCGCACGGCGCGGGCGTGGCATGGCGGGAAGGTGGCCGCGTGCGCTGGCAGAAGAACCTTAGCACCGGCGAACTCGTGACCCTGCTCAAGAAGCTGGAGGGCGAAGTGGTCATCCACTTCCGCTGGGCCAGCGTGGGTGGAGTGGATGCGCGATTGTGTCACCCGTTCCCCGTCACCCCTAAATCCTCCGTCAGCCTGAGCGGCATGGCCGAGACAGTGCTGTTCCACAATGGCACATGGAGCGGGTATGTGGATGCCCTGATGCGGTTGGAGCAGCACCGCAAGGAACCGCTACCCACCTCGCCGATGAGCGATACCCGCGCGGCAGCACTGGTAGTCCACACCACGGGCCCTGACGCGCTGCATAAGTTGCCAGGGCGCTGGGTGTGGATGAATGCGGAAGAGACGCGGCTCTATGGCGCATGGGAGGAGTGGCGGGGCATGCAAGTGAGCAACACGCACTTCGTCCCACGCCTGCGCGCGGCTCAGGCCCGACGTCACCACGCCAAAGCCAATGATCACCTGCCACTGAGCCAGTCCTGCCTCTTTGCCAGCTAACCCCACCCCAAACCAAAAACGAAAATGAAACTCTTCAAACTGATCGCCAGCCGAGCTGGGCGAGTATTGTTCGATGACCGTGTGGAGGCTGACTCCCCGCGTGAAGCACGTGAACAGATGAAAGCCCTGCTTGGGCTCAACTCCCTGACTGGTGTGGTGTATGCCATCACGGAAATCCCCATTGATCTCATTCAAGGGATTGTTGATGCACGACTCATCGAGGCCCTGCAACGCCTCCATGGCGGACAAGCTCCGGCCAGTGTGGAGCAGATGCTCCGCCCCATCGCCAACGAAGCCGTGAGGGAACAACTTGCCAACCTGCATGAATCTCGAATCACGACGAATGATCCGCCACCACCGCCGCAGCGCTTTGATGCGTTCACGCCTGCGGTGGACCAGATCATTGGCACAGCAACGTCAGTGCACACGAAGCCACGACGCAAGCCCACCAGCGTGACCCTCAATGGCACGCTGGTGGATTGGAAAGCGGTGAAGCGGATGTATCGCCGCACCGGTTCGATCAAGCAAACCGCTGCGCAGTTTGAACTGTCGATCAACTCCGTGAAAGCACGCATTCGTCGGGAGGGCTGGACTCATGAGTGATCGTCTCTCCATCACCAAGTATGGCACGCGTTACTGGGCCGTGTGGCTCGACGGTGAACTGCTCGCCGTCACACTCTACAAGAAGGGCGCACGAGCCATCACGGCTGCGATTACGACGCTTTCCACGACTCATGGAAAGGAGGTCCATCATGGCATCCAAGCCGCGTGAACGCGCTCTCAAACAAGCTCCATCAGATCCATCAGCACCATCACCGATGAACTGGCGACCGCGCACGGCGGAGGGTTTGATCGGCCAGGCCAAACGTGTGGCGCTGGCGCAGGCGAGCAAAGCCAAGCGGCTTGCCGCTGATCCCAGCGCCACGATGAAACTGCTGCTCTATGGTCCGCCGGGCGTTGGCAAAACCAGCGTGGTGGAATTGGTGGCATTGCAATTAGCTGGCACGCCGCTGGCCATCGAGGACTACAACGGCCGTGAGGTGACCGTGGACCTTGTGCGCGAGTGGATGAAGCAGTTGCCTTATGGCAGCCTGTTCGGAGCGTGGTCGGTCAAGATCGTCAATGAACTGGATCGCTGCTCCCGCGAAGCGCAGGACCTCCTGCTCACCTACCTCGACCGCCTGCCACCGGGCCGTGCGTTCCTTGGCACGAGCAACCTGCAATTGGATCTGCTGACGGAGCGGTTCCAGACGCGGTTCCAAGCCATCAAGCTGCTGCCACCGACCACGGAGGAACTCGCAGCGTTCCTCAGCGCTCATTGGGCCGTGCCATCCGTCACCGCAAATCAGATCGCCGTGGGCAGCGGCGGCTGCGTGCGGGCCGCCCTCGCCGATCTCGAATCCTTCCTCGACCACCAACCTTCATGAAACACGTCCAACAAATGATTGATCAACACGGCAGCTTTGAAGCCGTTAGAACCCACTACCTCCGTCTCGAGAACCCGCCGTTCATGCGGCTGGTGATTGAGGTGATTGGCGGCCCGTATCCGAATGGCGCGTATGAACTCAGCATCGCGCACTACGCCGAACAGAACGGCGATGCGATGCGCGATCCCGAGATCACGTTCCTCGTAGTGCCTTCGGCAGAGGGCACGACATGGACGCCGCTCACCATTGAGAACAGTTACCTCGGAGCTTACCAAATGGTGGCGGAGGTGACAAAGGAGGGCTTGATCAAGGTGAAGCAGTCACAGGCCATGAACGATCTGCGCGACTTCGCCAACCAGTGGGACCACAACCTCAAGGAGCAGGGATTCCTTGAGGTGTGATGATAAAAATCAACCCGCTAAGCTTTACTTAGATGGAACGATGGCGGGGCGGAAGCTCAGTTCATTGAACCGGTTGCCCGGGCCGCTCCAGAAGCGATTGGCGGCACGGCAGTCGGAGGCGAAGTAGTTCCAAGCGCCGCCGCGGTTCACGCGGTAATGGCCCGATGACGGCCCTGTGGGATTCACTCCACCTTGCAGAGTGTCATCATACCAATCAGCGCACCATTCCCAGACATTCCCGTGCATGTCGTGAAGACCCCAAGAATTTGGCTTTTTCTGGCCCACCTCGTGAGTTTTCTTTTCACTGTTGCCATCATACCAGCCTAGCTCATCCAAGTCGTCACCAGAATACGGACCTTTTTCTCCAGCACGGCAGGCGTATTCCCACTGCGCCTCCGTAGGTAGCGCATAGTGGTAGCCATTTGGAAGTTGTTCCACGTCGTTGAGTTTCTTGCAAAACTCCAAAGCATCTTCCCAGCTCACGTTTTCCACGGGTAAATTGGGGCCTTTAAATTTGCTTGGAATGGTACCCATCACCGCCTCCCACTGCCCTTGAGTCACCGTTGTGCGAGCCATCCAAAAACCCTTACTGATCTGAACTTGGACTTGGTTTTCTTGTTCCTGCCTCTCCTGTTCATCCACTGGACTGCCCATTAAGAACACCCCAGATGGGCACCAGAGCATCTGCATGCCGAGGCTGTTCCTGATGCCGGCAGGTATCAGGGCGTGTGCGGCATCTGCCTCGGCCAGCAGACGATCCACCAGCTCCAACCGCTGATCCATGCGCCGCACCAGCGCCTGCGGTGAGCTGGTCTGGAGTTCGAGTTTGGGCTGGTTTGGGTCACTCATGCGCGAGTTTTTGTTTATGGCGTACCGCGCCTATCTGGATCGAACTAGGGCCGCGCAGAGAGAGATTCAACTCCTCAACGAGTTCAGCGGGTGGCGGCACGGGCAGCTTGAAGAATTGAAAGGGCATGATTGTAAAAAATGATTTCGTCGCGGCGCGTTGCTGGCCCTGCGTGCGCCGGTCGGTCGTCCCTCCCGCTCTCTACGGGCAGCAACGCTCCGCGTCTAGGCTGGAACTAAGGCGACCCGGAAGCCGCTGCTGCGGTAGCCCGGGTCATACCTGGTGCGAAAGCCCGCGGCGCAGTAGGCGGCGTCACCGCTCCACGAGCCGCCGCGAAACACGTAGGAGGAGCCTGATGCGTCATACATGTCATCACACCACTCCCAGACATTGCCGTGCATGTCGTAGAGGCCCCAGGCATTGGGCGGGTAACTGCCAACGACGGTGGTCCGCTCCAAATAAGGGCCCTTGATCTCGGTGCCATAGGGGTAGTTTCCATCACAGTTCGCCTCGGTGCCATTGAGCGTACTGCCAAAGTGGAACGGCGTGGTGGTCCCCGCACGGCAGGCATATTCCCACTGGGCCTCGGTGGGCAGGGCATAGCGGTAGCCACTGGGCAGACTTTCCTGTGCATTGAGCTTGTCGCAAAACTCCACAGCATCGTTCCAGTTCACTTGTTCCACCGGCAGATCCTTGCTGCCTTTGAAGTGGCTCGGGTTGTTCCCCATCAGCGCCTGCCACTGCCCTTGAGTCACCGGTGTGCGGGCCATCCAGAATCCTTTGCTGATCTGCACCTGGACTTGGTTTTCCCTTTCATCATGCCCTTCTTCATCCTCCGGGCTGCCCATGAGGAACTCCCCCGGCGGGCACCAGAGCATCTTCATGCCGAGACTGTTGGTGAGGCTGGCAGGTACCAGGGCGTGTGCGGCATCTGCCTCGGCCAGCAGACGCTCCACCAGCGCCAGTTGCTGGTCCATCCGCCGCACCAGCGCCTGCGGTGAGCTGATCTGGAGTTCGAGTTTGGGCTGGTTTGGGTCACT
>CANJVS010000291.1 GCA_947477755.1 Verrucomicrobiaceae bacterium
GCCTGTGTGGGCACGGTGGTGTTGCCGCGGTCGCCGATGCTTTGATTCGGCTCGGGCGCATCGAACATGGTCATGAAGGGCACCAATTCGCTGCGCTTGACCCGCAGGTATACACTGCGCCGACCGCTTTCATTGTTGGTCTCTGACGGGCCATACATTTTCACATCCATTTTGCCGCCAAGCTGCAGCAGAGTGTCACGGATGGCCTCAGCCTCCAAGCGCCTCGCGGGGCGCTGTGCCCACAGGCTGTTTTCGGGATCGCGCTGCACACTCGATGGATTCACCTCACCGGACTGGGTGTAAACGGAACTGAGAAGGATGAGCCGGTGGATCGGTTTGAGTCGCCAGCCGTTTTTGATGAGTTCTGAGGCGAGCCAGTCGAGCAATTCGGGATGTGTGGGCTTCTCTCCTTGTGTTCCGAAATCATTGCTCGTCGGCACAATGCCACGGCCAAAATGTTGACGCCAGACTCGGTTCACGATCACGCGCGCCAGCAGGGGGCCTCCGCCCGCCTGGGCATCCGTCATCCAGTTGGCCAAAGAAAGCCGTGGATGCATTGCGGGCTGTTTCGTCTCGGGCTGTGGCACCCATTTTTTCTCGGCATCGCTGGAGCGCATGAGCACCTGGATAAAATTGGGACTGGCTTTGCCCTCTTTGCGATCCACCTCGCCACGGCGGAGGAAAAACACATCCTGTCCGCCATTCGTCGTCGTGTAGACTTCGGTCAATAAAGGCTGCGGGCGTTTGCGCTCGTGCTCGGTGACGGCGGCGGTGAGTTTTTGCGCGCGTTCATCGAACCGGCTGAACCAACGTGTCATGCTGGCGGTTGCGACTTTGGCGTCCGTCAGCGCGCTGAGTTCCCGCAAGTTCTGCATGTCCTCCGTGTCGGCGAGTTGCGCCAAGGTGCTGCCATTGTTAAACGCCAGCCTGATCTTTCCAAGGCCGAAGAAGTTGCTGAAGCGCAACTGGATCTCAAATTCCGTGCCGCCATCAAAACCCATGGTTTCGCCATCAATCGCGAAGACCGCCGCGTGATCCCTGCCCAATTGTGGAGCCACGCCCCAGCCGGTGTTCGGATTGCCATCGACGGCTTTGCTGAACTCATAGTTTTTCTGTTCAAAGCTGACCTGCGCGGCCTTGAGCTTGAGCGTGACTGGCTTGGACTTGTGTTTTGCATCGAGCGGCTTCGCGATGACTTTCACATCACCCAGCACAAAGTTGCCGTTGTTGGAAAGGCCGGGGCCTTTGGAGGGCAGCGTGGGATCACTCAGTGCATCGAGCCGGAATGCACGCACACCTTTCTGATAAGTGACGACCTTGATCGTGTAAGTTTCATCCTTGGTTTTGTTCCCGGTGTGGATCACGTGTCCGTCCCGATCCGTGACGAGACGTGCGCTCTGAGCTGTGGCCGTCTGGATGTCAAAGACCTGCCATGGGGCGGTGGATTGCAGTTTGGGCAATTGCTCGAGTTGCCATTTTTCGTAGCGCTTTGGCAGTTCCTCGGATTCGAATTTCTTCAGTGCGGCCTGCAGTGGCGCGCCGAGTTGATGGTGTGCTGCAAGTTTCTTTTGGGTTTCAACATAAGAGAGGTCGATCTTGCCCGGTGAGTGGACCGTGGTCGCAAGCGCTGCCGCAATGCCATAATAGTCGCGCTGAGGCAGCGGATCGAACTTATGATCGTGGCAACGCACGCATGCCATCGTCAGCCCAAGCATGCCGCTGCCGATGGTTGAGACCATGTCGTCGAGCTGATCATAGCGGATTTTCTCCACGGTTTTTGCGGTGATCTGACCCGGATACGGTCCTGCAACGAGAAATCCAGTTGCGCTCGCGCCATCATATTGGCCAGGCTTGATCTGGTCGCCCGCCAACTGCATGCGCACGAATTCATCATACGGCATGTCGTTGTTCATCGCCTTGATGACCCAGTCGCGATAATGGTAGGCCCCTGGCCGAAAGCCGTCGAACTCATAGCCGCCGCTCTCTGCAAAACGCACCACATCGAGCCAGTGACGGCCCCAGCGCTCACCATACTTCGGGCTTTCCAGCAGGCGATCAATGAGCTTCGAGTAGGCGTCGGCGCGCTGGTCATTCAAAAACGCGGCACGCTCTTCCGGCGTCGGTGCCATGCCTGTCAGGTCAAAGGTCACACGTCGCAGCAGCTGCTCTTTGCTCGCGATGTTGTTCGGCGTTAGGCCGGCCGCTTCCTGCTTCGCAAGGATGAACGCATCGACCGGCGTGCGTGGCCAGGCGGCGTTTTTGACCGCAGGCAAGCCCGGCTGAGTCAGGGGCTTGAATGCCCACCAATCTTTTCCCGACTGGACATCAATGGCGCGCTTGGCTTTGACCACCGGTGCCACCTTCAGCCGAGGGTCAGGCGCGCCCATCTCGACCCACTTGGTGAGATCAGCGATGACGCTGGCGGGGAGTTTGCCCTTCGGTGGCATTTCCGCATCCTTGATCTCATGACGGATCACTTTGAGCAGCAAGCTCTCCAGAGGTTTGCCAGGCATCAAAGCGGGTCCTGTCTCACCACCGCTCATGAGGCCCTGCCGGCTGTCGACAAACAGCCCGGCCTTCAACTTTCCTTTCTCCTGCGCCTGCGCCGAATGACAGCCATAGCAATGCTCGGCGAGCACCGGACGGATTTTAGACTCAAAGAACGCTGTGTGTTCTGGAGCAAGGGGCGGCAAAGGTTCTGCGGCCATTGCCAATGGGCATAAAGCTGCGGCAACAAATGCCATCGAAGCGGAGAGGTTGTGTGCGCGATTGGCGACGGTCATGGAAAAAAAGGAATCTGGTCAGCCTGCTACTACGCTTCAGAAGCGGGCAATTATGTCGCTTGCCTGACAATCTTTGGGATCGACAGGCAATCAGGCGGCACGGATGAGCACTGCTTGTGATGCAGGCAGCAAACTATGCGGACAAACGTTTGAAGCCTCGCATCAAGGCCATGCTACATCGTCCAGCCGTTGCGATACTGTGGTGTGAGCAATCCATTCGCCTGCTCATCATTCTTGAATTGCATCGCTGCGCCATCCCATTCAAGACGTGTGCCTGAACGGCGAATCGCAATCATGCCCAGCAGTCCGATTTCGCTGAGCGCACCGCCGTATTCGAAGCTGGAGCCCGCCTGACGGCCTTTGCGAATCGCCTGGATCCAGTCTTGCTGGTGATTGCCCTTCGGCACGCGCGGAATCGTTTTCCCGGGTGCCTTGAAGCCCTTCATGCTCGCTTCAGGGATCAAGCGGACGCCGCCTGCACCGTGCGAGCCGTGCATGATTTTTCCTTTGTCACCAATCACGACCGCGCCAATGCCAACGACCTTCCGGTTCTCCTTCGTCAATTCTTCAGGCTGCGGAATGCCGAAGTCGCCATCGTGCCAGACGAGCTTCACCGGACCGCGATCACCTTTCGCGGCAAACTCATAAGTGATGCGCGAGCCCTGCGGGTAATACTCGGCGTGCTTGACCGGATCATAATTTTTGGTCTCTGCCGTGATGGCCGTGGGCATGCCGAGATCAAGCGCCCAGAATGAGGGGTCGACCACATGGCAAATCCAGTCGCCGATGCAGCCGCTGCCATACGCTGAGAACCCGCGCCAGTTGAAGGGCAGGTAAGCTGGGTGATATGCCCGCGGTCCCGTCGGTCCCTGCCACAAGTCCCAATCGAGTTCCTTTGGCACCTCCGGCTTTTCGGTCAGATGCTTCTGCTGATCGCGGATCACGCAATACACATTCTTGAACGCATCGCAGCCCGCATGGATCTCCGACACTTTGCCGATGGCACCGCTCTGCACCATCTCGACAAACACGCGAATGCTGTCTGACGAATGCCCCTGATTGCCCACCTGCGTGATCACTTTCGCTTCCAGCGCCGCCTTCCGCATCGCCCGCACCTCTGCGATGCTGTGCGCCAGAGGCTTCTCGCAATAAACATGCTTTCCATGACCGATGGCCGAGAGCGAGGCGACTGCATGCGTGTGATCGGGAGTCGCCACCAGCACCGCATCAATCCCGTTTGCCATGGTATCAAACATCTTCCTGAAATCGGTGAAGCGCCGAGCTTTCGGGAATTTCGAGAAACTGTCAGCCGCGCGCCGTTCATCGACATCGCACAGCGCCACGATGTCCTCGCTGGCCATGTCGCCCAGGTCAGCCGCGCCACGGCCTCCGCAGCCGATCACTGCGATTCGAAGCTTGTTTGAAGGAGTCTGTGCATTGGTTTGTGCCCGGACGACGTGAGCGGGAACAAATTGAAAACCAAAGGCAGAGGTGGAGGCGGTGATGAAGGCTCGGCGTTTCATGATGGGCTGGTGGTACGGGGTTGACTGGCGGGATCGTTCGCGAAGTGGCGGTGATTCCTGGTCGGCGACTTTAAATGATGCAGAATTCTTCCGGGCTTAATGGCAACTGACACAACCGCCGCCACAGGCTTTTCGCTCCGCCAGCTTGCGCTCGATTTCCAATGAGGCGGGTGTGATCGCAAGGCCGCCCAGCGAGGTGCAGCGGTGTTCCCGGGGCATCATCGCGGAGACGTTCTTTGCGGCGTCGATGACTTCATCGAGCGGGATGAGCGGATCAAAGTCGGCCAGGGCCATGTTGGCGCAGGACAGGGCGTTGCTCGC
>CANJVS010000292.1 GCA_947477755.1 Verrucomicrobiaceae bacterium
TCAGGCCTTTGGCGTGAAGCGCATCTTCGCCTCCAGCTACCAGGCCGTCTCCGGCACCGGCGCGCAGGCCATCGAGGAACTGGCGAAGCAGTCGCGCGAGTGGGCCTCTGAAAACCGCGCCTGGGATGCCGCCAAGCTCGACTCCCAACCGCACGTCTATCCTCATCAGATCGCCTTCAATGCCATCCCCCATGTCGACAGCTTCCTCGACAATGGTTACACCAAAGAGGAAATGAAGATGGAGAACGAGGGCCGCAAGATCATGCATCACCCGGACTTCCGCGCTTCCGTGACCTGCGTGCGCATCCCGGTCTTCCGCGCCCACAGTATCGCCATCAGCGCCGAGTTTGAAAAGCCGGTCAGCGTCGCCGCCGCCCGCGAAGTCCTCGCCGGCGCCCCGGGTCTCGACGTGATCGACGATCCGGCTAACAAAAAGTATCCGCTCGCCCTCGACATCGCCGGCCGTGACAACTGCGCCGTCGGTCGCATCCGCCTCGACTGTGCCCTCGACAACGGCCTTGCCTTCTGGGTCGTCGGCGATCAGCTCCTCAAAGGCGCCGCGCTGAATGCCGTGCAGATCGCGGAGTGCCTGCTGTAAGCGGTGTTTCCGGTTGTTCAATCAGTCCGCCCAGGTTGATTGAGCCGTCATGACACCTGCGCTTTTTGATTGGTTCGCCACCCGTTCGATTCTCGAATGGGTGGCTTTCAGTTTGCTGGGGAATGGTGTCATCTTTGCCATCTCCGTTTGGCTCTGTGACTGGCTGGGAAAACGGTATCCTTCCAGGCCGTTGTTTGCAGCCAGACATCCACTCTCGAAGCAGGATGCCCGGTTGGCTGGAGTGGCTGTTTTGCTCAACTCCGCCGTTGCCGTGGTCGGTTGGTGGCTCTGGAGAGCCGGCTGGATCACGATCACTCATCCTGCCTGGTGGCGGACAATCCTGGATGTAGGCATCTTTCTCCTGTTGATGGATTTCGCGATGTACATCAGCCACCGTATCGCTCACGATCCGTGGTTCTATACCAAAATTCACGCCACGCATCACACCCATCAGTCCACCAATCCGATCAGCCTTTTTGTGTTAAGCCCCTTTGAGGTGCTTGGATTCGGGGCGCTGATGATCTCGGTGCTCGTCGTTGTGCCACTCTCGGGGGCGGCGATTCTCATCTATCTTTTCCTCAATGTGCTCTTTGGCACACTCGGCCATGCTGGCGTGGAGCCCTTTCCGCGGAGCTGGTCAAAGTGGATTTTGGTCCGGCAGATCGGCACCAGCACCTTCCATGCGGAACATCATCTGCAACCCAGGACAAACTACGGCTTCTACACGGTCGTTTGGGATCGTTTGTTCGGGACGCTTCACCCTCGTTACGATGCCGTCCTTGCGGGCAAATTCGAGCCCTGAATCATTCCTCCAAATGCGCA
Organism: Verrucomicrobiaceae bacterium; assembly: GCA_947477755.1. GTDB lineage: Bacteria > Verrucomicrobiota > Verrucomicrobiia > Verrucomicrobiales > Verrucomicrobiaceae > Prosthecobacter. The sequence continues at coordinate 1,421 of CANJVS010000292.1, forward strand.
TCCTTGTCTTCATCCTTGCCTGCACCAGTTTCCTTCACGCCAACGATCCCGCCACACTCTCCGGCAAGGTGATGTGCGGTTATCAGGGCTGGTTTGCGACACCGGCGGACGGCTCGAATCTGGGCTGGGTGCATTATGGATTTAACAAGCCGGGGCAGTGTCATATCGATCTCTGGCCGGATGTGTCGGAGCTGGATGCTGACGAGCGTTTCGACACGCCGCTGAAGCTCGCCAAGGGCACGAAGGCGCAGGTTTATAGCTCCGCGCATCCGAAGACGGTTCGTCGGCACTTCGAATGGATGAAGGAGCATGGAATCGACGGTGTCTTCCTCCAGCGCTTCGGCACCGTATTGAAGGACAAACGCTTCCGCGCGCATCACGACACTGTTTTGCAGCATGTCCGCGATAGCGCGAAGGCGGCGGGCCGCACCTGGTGCATCATGTATGACCTCAGCGGCCTGAAGTCAGGCGAACTCGAGTCCGTGATCATGCAAGACTGGAAGCGACTGCGCACCGAGTTGCACATCCTCGATGACCCGACCTATCAACGCCACGCAGGCAAGCCGGTCGTCGCCGTGTGGGGCATCGGTTTCAATGATGGACGCAACTACACATTGGAGGAGAGCCACGCGCTGCTGTGCTTCCTGCATTACAATCCCGAGTTCGGCAAACTCACTGTCATGGCTGGCGTGCCCTGGCATTGGCGCACTCAGGAGGGCGATGCCACACGCGATGCCAAGCTCCACGACGTGCTGCAAAGCGCCGACATCATCAGCCCTTGGTCCGTGGGTCGCTACCACTCGCCTGAGAACGCTTCGAAAATAATCAGCAAAGTTCATGAAGCTGACGCGAAGTGGTGTCGCGAGCATGATCAGGATTACCTGCCTGTCGTGTTTCCCGGCTTCAGTTGGCGCAATCTCAGCAAGATGCGCGGTGTCGATGCGCCGCTGAATGCCATCCCACGACTCCGCGGCCAGTTCCTCTGGAGCCAGGCCCGCGAGCGCATCGCAGGTGGCAGCTCGATGCTCTACGTCGCCATGTTTGATGAGCTAGATGAAGGCACCGCCATTTTCAAAACGGCCTCCAACGCACCCATTGGCGTCGAAGGCTTCGTCACCGAACCCGACTTGCCATCCGATCATTACCTCTGGCTCACCGGCACCCTGGGCCGTGCTTTGAGAAAAGAAATCCCGCTCACGCCAGAGCTTCCCAAACGGTGAATCATCGCCGAAAGCTCCCCGCGAAAAATCCCCCCGAGTTCCGTTCTCTCATTTCGACCATGCTCCGCTCTCTTCTCTTCCTCTCCGCCCTCAGCCCTCTGCTTTCCGCCGAGCCTTTCCCCACGCCCTTCAACTCCGAAAAAGGCTCCCCCATGCCTGCCGAGGAAGTCGCGCGGACCATGGAACTGCCGCCGGGATTCAAATGCCAGGTCTTTGCCGCCGAACCAGATGTGCAGCAACCCATCGCCATGGCCTGGGATGCGAAGGGGCGGCTCTGGGTGGCGGAAAACTACACCTATGCCGAGAACCCCGCGCGCTGGGACACCAAGCTGCGGGATCGCATCATCATTCTCGAAGACAAGGATGGCGACGGGAAGCACGACGGGCGCAAAGTCTTCTGGGATCAGGGCAGCTACCTCACCAGCGTCGAGATCGGTTACGGCGGCGCGTGGATTTTAAACAACGGCAGCCTCAGCTTCATCGCCGATAAAAACGGCGACGATGTGCCGGATGGCGAGCCTGAGATTCTGCTCGACGGCTTCAACACCAAGACCATCGGCCACAACATCGTCAACGGCCTGCGCTGGGGCCCCGATGGCTGGCTTTATGGCCGCCACGGCATCACCGATACCTCCGCCGTCGGCGCTCCCGGCACACCTGCTGACAAACGCCTCAAATTCAACTGTGCCATCTGGCGCTACCACCCCACAAGGAAAGTCATCGAAGCCGTCGCCCATGGCGGCACGAACTCCTGGGGGCATGACTGGAATGCCGAGGGCGAGCTGTTCATGATCAACACCGTCATCGGCCACCTCTGGCACGTCATCCCCGGCGCGTATTACCGCCGCATGTTCGGCACCCATCTGAACCCCTATGTCTATGAAGTCATCGAGCAGACCGCCGACCACTTCCATTGGGACACCGGCGCTGAAAAATGGAGCGACATCCGCAAGCTCGGCATCACCAGCAAGACCGACGAACTCGGCGGTGGTCACGCCCACGTCGGCATGTTGATCTATCAGGGCGGTCTGTGGCCCAAGGAATATCATGGTGCTATGCTCACCTGCAACCTGCACGGCAACCGCATCAACATGGACAAACTCGTCCGCGAAGGCTGCGGATACACCGGCAAGCACGCGCCCGACTTCATGAAGGCCAAAGACAAATGGTTCCGCGGCATCGACCTCCTCACCGGCCCGGATGGAAATGTCTTCGTCGCCGACTGGTCCGACACTGGCGAATGCCACGACAACGACGGCGTGCATCGGACGAGCGGGCGGATTTACAAGATTGTGTATGGGGAGCCGACCAGTGGTCGGCCAACCCAACTTAGCAAGACCGACGAATCTTCGGCGCTCAATTCGGGTGCTGGCAAGCTTTCGATGGTCAAGATTGAAGAGTTGAGGTTGAAAATGAGAGATGCTTTCAAGAATCACAAAGACCCCTTTTCTATCGTTAACCTTGAGGAGTCAGGCTTGTTTCTCAACAAGGTGTGGTTTCGGAATGCTGCTACTAACCAAAGAGAAAAATCACTCCACGAGGCACAGTATGAATGGGGCCATATTTCCGATAAGAAGCAGCACCTTTACATGGTGAAAGAGTCTTTCAGCGATAGTTTAGCAAACATTGAACAAACTGACCCGCCGCTAATCGAGAGCATTCAAAACATTTCGATTGATGGTATTGCTGCGAGCTTTGAGGAAAGGTCAAACTATCTTGAAGAGGCTCATTTTGAGCGAGCAATTAGAGTACTGGAGAAAGCGGCTCATGTTAACCACTCCGGTCTCGTCCGCCTCCACCTTGCCTCCGCTTTGCAGCGGCTGCCGCTCGAAGCCCGCTGGCCCATCGCCACGGCGTTGGCGCAGCATGAGGAAGACGCGAATGACCGGCAGCAGCCGCTCATGATCTGGTATGGCATCGAGCCCGCCGTCGCGGCGGACCCGATGAAGGGCGTGGAGTTCATCGCCAGCGCGAA
>CANJVS010000293.1 GCA_947477755.1 Verrucomicrobiaceae bacterium
ATGTGGCTTTCGACGGTGATCGCGTGTTTGCCACAGGCACCTGCAATGAGGAGTTTGCCAGCCGCATTTTCACCATCCCGGTGCCGGTCAAGCACGGCAGCACGGCAGGCGTGATCAGCGCGGAGACGTGCCATGTCGCGCATAAGAAATGGGAGACGAAGGCCCCGATCCAGAGCTTCATCCCGTATCACGCCAAGGATGCCGAATACATCGTCGGCGCTTTCGCCTGCACGCCGGTCGCCAAGTTCCGCGTCGATGACATCGAGAGCGGCGCCAAGGTGAAGGGCGTGAGCATGGTGGAGCTCGGCAGCGGCAACCGCCCGCTTGACCTCTTCGACTACACCGACAAAAACGGCAAGGAATGGGTCGTGGTTCACACGCAGCGGTTCCATCCGAACCTCTTCGGCCCGAGCAAATTCTGGGGCGCACGCGTCAGCATCGACTACATCAACGGAGCCGAAACCAAGGCCAATGAAAAAGCCACCTGGCGCGATGTGAAGGCGAAGACCGGCCCCGAGGGAATCGAAATCGTGGAGGCGCTCTTCGGTGCGGTGCATGTGGACAAGCTCGACAACGAAAGCGCGGTCGTGCTGCGTGAAGCCGAGGGCAAACTGTCGCTCGCAGTCATCGCGCTGCCTTGATGCCCCATGCGCACGTTTCTCTGCGCCGTGTGGCTGTGCCTGAACGGCGTGCTGATGGCTGCGCCTGTCACCATCGACTTTCCTCAGGATGGTTCACGCGTTGAACTGATCACCACGGCTGCGGGCGAACCCCGTTTGACGATCACGCCCGTCGCCACAGGCGCGCCGCTTCTGGGCCGCATGGAAGTCCTTGCGGACCGGCTCGTGTTTGTGCCGGCCCTGCCACTGGTTCCCGGTCAGCGCTACCGCGCGGAATGGCTGGGGCGGACAGGCGCACCAGAAACGGCGGAGTTTGAAATCCATGCGCTGAAGCAATCACCGCCAGGCGTGCAGATGCTGCCCCGGTCGCCGCTGCCTGCGAACGCACTCAAGGTGTACCTTCAATTCTCGCTGCCGATGGAGCAGGGCGTGTTCCTGGACCGGCTGCGCCTGCTTGATGCGGCAGGAAAAGAAGTCACCGGCCCGTTTCGCGAGACCGAACTGTGGTCGCCGGATGGCCGCCGCCTCACGGTCTGGTTGCATCCGGGCAGGCAAAAAACCGGCGTGAACCTGAACACCAGTGAAGGTCCCGTGCTGCGTCCCGGGTCACGTTATTCGCTGATGGTCTCGGGCTCGTGGCGGAGCAGCACGGGGGCCCCTCTCGGGAAGGATCAGGCATTTCATTTCGACACGATCGATGCCGACCACACCTGCCCGGACATGGCGCAGTGGAAGATTCAGGCGCCTTCAGCCGGGACGCTGGAACCGCTGCAAATCGAGTTCGATGAACCGCTCGATCCCGCCATGCTGGGCAGTGCCCTGCAAGTCTGGCATCAGGGCCGCGCGCTGAAGCTGAGGGTTTCAAATTCGGGCAGGCGCTGGAGTGCCGATCCTGAAAAAGCCTGGACATCAGGCAGGCATGAACTGCGTGCCGATCCGCTGCTTGAGGATCTCGCCGGTAACAATTTGAAACAACCCTTTGAGGTGGACGTGCAGGCCGCGCCAGTTGCGGAAGCCTTGCTTAACCGCGACTTCATCATTAAATGACACACAGTGAGCACAGGATAAGACATGAAATGCCCATGATTGGGCACGGTCTGTCCGCGTTCTAAACAGGATCAACGCAACCGCCATCACCATGACCCGGCCACTCCTTCTTCTTCTGACCTTTCCTGCGCTGCTCGCGGCGGCGCCCAACGGGGTGAAATACAACCGGGATGTCCGGCCGATCCTCTCGGACAAGTGCTTCCAGTGCCACGGCTCCGACGCGACTCACCGCAAAGGCGATCTGCGTCTGGATTTGCGCGAGGGTGCCATGAAGCCGGCGAAGTCCGGCGAAATTGCCCTCGTGTCAGGCAAGCCGGAGAAGAGCCAGCTCATCGCGCGCGTGGAGCTTCCGCATGATGATGAAGACGTGATGCCGCCTGAAAAAAGCGGCAAGCCGCTCACCGCTGAGGAGAAGGCCATCCTGAAACAGTGGATCAGCGAAGGCGCGGAGTATCAGGGCCACTGGGCCTTTCTGAAACCGGAACGCCCGCCCGTGCCGAAGATTGAAAATCCGAAATCTGAAATCCGCAATGAGATCGACGCATTCATCCTGTCCCGGCTCGAAAGGGAAGGCCTGCAAGCCTCGCCGGAGGCGGATCGCGCCACCCTGCTGCGGCGTGTCACGCTGGATTTGACGGGCCTGCCGCCGACGCTGGAGGAGCTTGCCGCGTTTCAAAATGACACCTCTCCCCAAGCCTATGAGAAGGTCGTGGACCGGCTCCTGAAATCCGGATCCTACGGCGAGCGCATGGCCATGCAGTGGCTTGATTTTGCGCGCTATGCCGACAGCCACGGCTTCCAGACCGACAGCAGCCGCGCGATGTGGCCGTGGCGTGACTGGGTGATCAAGGCTTTCAATGATAACAAACGATTTGACCAGTTCACGCTTGAGCAGATTGGCGGTGATTTGATCCCGAATGCGACCCGTGACCAGATTGTGGCCACCGGATTCAACCGCAATCACCGGCTCAACGGCGAAGGCGGCATCATCGCGGAAGAATGGCGCGTGGAGAACATCATCGACCGCGTGGAGACGACGAGCTTCACCTGGCTGGGTCTCACGCTGAACTGCTGCCGCTGCCATGACCACAAGTACGATCCTCTGACGCAAAAGGATTTCTACTCGCTCTTTGCCTTCTTCAACAACATCACGGAAACCGGCACCATCCAGGGCTCCTCGAACCGCAGCGGCGGCAATTCAGATCCCGTGATCCTCGTGCCGGATCAGGATGACGAACGGCAGCTCGCGCTTCTCAAGAAAAACGTCAGTGCCATGGAATCCAAAGTCACTGAGACACAGCTGCAGCTGCCCAACCTCGTCGCAAGCTGGGAGGCTGACATGGAGAGCCCCGCGACGGTGAAGAAGCAGATGTGGGAAGTGCTGCCGGTGAAGGACGCAAAATCCAAGGGCGGCGCCGCGCTGCGCAGGCTGCCTGATGGCTCATGGATCGCCGGCGGGCGCAATCCTGATGCCGACATCTACACGGTCACCGCACCACTCGCGGAGGGCAGCTTCACCGGCGTGCTGCTTGAGACCCTGACCGATCCCGCCCTGCCGGGTCAAAGCCTGGGCCGGGCTTTCAACGGCAACTTTGTGCTCACCGGCATTCAGGGAGAGATCAGCGCGCCTTCCCTGAAGAGCCCGCTCAAAATCACCTTCACCCGCGCCGAGGCTGATTACTCGCAAAAGAACTACGATGTGAAGCTGCTGCTCGATCAGGACGCCACCAACGGCTGGGCCATCGATGGCAATGACCCGAAGAAACGCGTGGACCGCAAAGCCATGTTCATCGTGGACAAACCGCTCGCCATTCCGGCCGGCGCTTCGCTCACCGTGCGGCTCGTGCAGCAGGGCAAATTCGCCGGGCATAACATTGGCCGTTTCCGGCTCTCGACGACGGATGCCGATCCCGCGCTCGCCAGTCTGGAAGGCACCGGCAGTCCTCCCGCCGCCGTGCTCGCCGTGATGAAGACGCCCACGGAAAACCGCACGCCGAAACAGCGTGCTGAACTCGAAAAATATTACCGCAGCACCGTGGACAGTCCGTTGCGTGATGCCGATTACGCCCTTGCCGCCGCGAAAGCCGAGCTGGAGAAATTTGAGCGCACCATCCCGAACGTCATGGTCATGAAGGAAGGGCCCGTGCGCGACACCTTCCTCCTCAAGCGTGGTGAATACGACAAGCCGGCGGACAAGGTCAGCATGGCCACGCCCGCCGTCCTGCCGCCGTTTCCGAAGGATGCGCCACCCAATCGCCTCGGCCTTGCGAAATGGATTGTCGATCCCGCCAATCCGCTCACGTCCCGCGTTTGGGTGAACCGCGCGTGGGAGAAATTTTTTGGTTACGGCTTGTCCAAGGCCACTGAGAACCTCGGCACGCAGTCGGAATATCCTGTGCACCCTGAACTGCTCGACTGGCTGGCCACGGAGTTCGTCCGCATCGGCTGGGACATGAAGGCCATGCAAAAACTCATCGTCATGAGCGCCGCCTACCGCCAGTCGTCAAAGATCACGCCTGCCTTGTTTGAAAAAGATCCGGAGAACCGCCTGCTCGCCCGCGGCCCGCGCTTCCGCCTGTCCGGTGAAATCGTGCGTGATCAGGCGCTGGCTCTGGCCGGTCTGCTCGTGCCAGCCATCGGCGGACCATCCGTCAAACCTTACATGCCCGATGGTGTTTGGGATGACACGAGCAAATACGGCGACCTGCGCGGCTACAAGGCCGACTCGGGAGACGGTCTGTACCGCCGCAGTTTCTACACCATCTGGAAACGCACCGCCGCACCGCCGACCATGCTGTTGTTCGATGCGCCCACGCGTGAAATCTGCACCGTGAAACGCAGCCGCACCAACACGCCGCTGCAGGCGCTCGCGCTGCTCAATGAAGTCACGTTTGTCGAGGCTGCGCGCGGCATCGCCCAACAAATGATGAAGAACGGCGGCA
>CANJVS010000294.1 GCA_947477755.1 Verrucomicrobiaceae bacterium
AAAGGCCAGCGGTCAACGGGCCCAGATGGGGTGACTGCTGCCTCACCTATTGAGTGAGCTTCCACGGGGATGTTTTTACGCACCATCAGCCCATTCTATGCGCCTTCACGGCAATCTGTCATCTTTCCCATTCACGCTTTTAGGTTGAATCGTTTCTGCGGCGGGCGGCGGTCTTGTCTACCATAATTCCCATGCGGTCAGTTCGGTGTCTGATCGCGCGTAAATCCGGTTACGCGTGAAGGCTGGATGAGGCCAGGTTTTACCGATGACTTGATGGCGGGCTAGTTCCTCCGCGCCGGTGGCGGTAAGCTTTGCATAGACCAGTTCGCCACTGGCGTTGAGCAGTGCGATGAGGTCCTGTGTTTCGTCGAGCCAGACCAAGCTGAATTGTGGATTGCGGTCGGCGGGGCTGAGCTGGTTGTCATCGGTCCAGAAAATTTTACCGGTCGCTAACTCAAAACATGTTAGACCCTTGTTCTTGTCGAGAATGTAGGCGCGACCGTTTTTGTGCAGGGGTGACGACATCAGGCCGCAGATTTCTTTTTCCTGTTCCCAGATCAGCTTTGCCTCGTGCACATCGTCGCCGAGACGGAACGCCTTTGTGCCATGCCAGTAACCTGACACTAGGACGATGCCGTCTGCAAAGAGAGGCTGGGCGATGCTTACTCCATAAGTGATCTTGTAAGGGTGTTTCCAATTCTCCGCGCCAGTGTCGGGGTCGAAACTCTGAACGTGCTCAGGGCCCCATTGAATGAGCTGCGGCTTGCCGGCGTGGGTGATGAGTTCCGGCGTGCAGTACCCGGCCGAGTCATCTCCCGTGCGCCAGACTTCTTTGCCGGTTTTCTTGTCGAGTGACAGAAGACATCCATGAGGCTGAGCCGCGACGTGCAGGATCACTTTGTCCTTCCAGATGAATGGCGATGCGGCAAAGCCCCAGGTGGAGATTTTGGCCGAGAACACTTTCTGCGTGTCATGCTGCCAGAGGATCTTTCCCGTCTCGGCATCGAAACATGAAGCGATACCCGTGGCACCTAGCGAATATGCCAGCGCACTCCCGCCACCCTGATCGATCACCACTGATGCGCGCGGACCTGTGCCATGGTCCATCTTGCCATAGGTGACAGGCCAGCTCTGCGACCAGATATCCTTGCCCGTGGTGGAGTCAAAACACAGCACACGCTCCAGCTCGGGCGATTTTCTGTAGTCCATCACATACACCCGTCCTCCGGCGAAGGTCACACCGCCGAAGCCACTGCCGATCTTGATGCGCCAGAGTTCGCGTGGCGCACGCTTCGCAAGGTCGGCCGGAACACCTCCCGGATTCCAGCGGCCATCCGCGCCTGGACCGCGCCAGTGTGGCCATTCGGGATCAGCGACCTGCGCTTGGGTTAGGCTGGCCATGACCCATGAGAGCGTGGCGAAGGAGATGAGCAGTTTCATGTTTCGTCGTACGCACAAGACGGGGTGAGGGTTTCCACAAAAGCGCATTTGCGCAGAGCTTCAAACTTATGCGTTTGAAGCCGGCCTTCACTCGACTTTTTCGCTGGCACTGGCAGGGGCAAGACGCTGCTCAAAGAGCCAACGGTGCAGTTCAGGCATGGGATAAATGAGGCCGGTCAAGCTGTGGCCGACACCGGGAAACTCCGTGTACTTCATCAAAAGACCGCTCGCCGCTTTCACTGCCGCCACGGGGACGCGGTCACGCTCCACGGGCACCATGGGATCTTGGTCACCATGAAAAACCCACATGGGCACATTTTTTAGCACCCCGGCTTTTTTAGGATCACCACCACCGCAGAGGGGCACGCCTGCGGCAAAGACGCCGGGGTACTTGGCGCACAAACTCCAGGTACCAAAGCCCCCATGCTGCTGCCGGTCAAATAGAGACGCTTCAGATCCACCGGCAGCTTGCTCGTGATATCAGCGATCAGTGCCATGAGATTGTCCGCCACCTGCTTATTCCAGCCGATGTCAGCATCCGGGCACTGGGGAGCAATCATGAAACAGGGGTTTGCGCTCTGGTGTTCCGGGTCGGTGAAAAGGCCGGTAGGACCACCCATCTGAGCCTGGTTGTCACTGCCGCTCTGGCCTGAACCATGCAGCCAGATCACCAATGGATAGCGCTGGGTTCCATCCCATTTTGGATCGCCAAAGATCTGGTAATTCAGGCCCTGCTTGGACACAGCTTTGACAAAAGTTCCGGTGATTTTTTCTGCAAAAGGACCCTTTGTCATTCCCTGATCCAGATTGCGCTCATGCACCAGTCCGGCGACGAAAGCCTGATCCTCGGCACTGAATTTAGCCACCGGCACCTTCATGATTTGAAAGTCCGTCATACGCTTGATCTTGATTCCACGGCATCGAAATCCAGCAACTCCGCCTTGAGTTCGCGCCCATCGGCCGACTTCCATGTTCGGATGATTTTAGGTTTATTCGCGCTCGCGCAGAACCCGCTCAGACAGGAGGTGAAGATCAGGCAGAAAATGAGAAGTATCGGGCGCATGAGGCAACTCTAGAAGCTGTGGTGATCCATGATCAAGCCGAATCATGGCTTGAACGGATTGCTGACCGGAGTGCAAATACTCGGAAGAAAATGTTAGGCGGTATTTTTCCGCCTTAATCGAGGATGGAGGCGATTTGGCGTTAAGGTGCCGTGAGCCATTCGAGATTGAAGCGGGCGAGGGTGAGGCGTCCGCCGGCGAAAGCGGCGAGGCCCTGGTTGTCGCCGCTGCGACCGTAGAAGCACAAGATGGTGCCGTTGTGTGTGACGGCGATGTCAGAATACATGCTGGGACCGGGTTCGAGTGTTTTATTGACGGGCCAGGTCTGGGCTTCGTCGCGGCTGAGCTTGATACTGACGTTTTTGCGGTCGCGGGTTTTGCCTGGCTCGGCCTTGCCTTTGGCTTTGTCGAGGTTGTGCGGATTTGAGAAGAGAATGAGGCTCTGCCCTGCGTGCTGGTAGCGGACGATGCCGGCCATACAGATAGGCTCGAGCAGGGCATCGTCGAATTTGGGCGTGCTCCAGCCTGTGGCTCCGTTTGGGCTGGTGGTGATGAGGCGTCGATGGGCTTTGGATTCGCTGCGGACATTGAGCAAAACGCGACCATCAGCGAGTTCGACGGCGACGGTTTCATTGGGATTGATCCATTCCTCGGTGCAGGGCACGGCAATGTCACCCGCCTTCCAGGTTTGGCCATGGTCGTCACTGTAAATGGTGGCGGTGACACTGGGACGATGGGCATTGCCGCCGGTGCCGGTGGAGAGCCAGACGGGCACGATGAGCCGGCCTGTTCTGAGTTGAATGCTGTGATTCGGACCGGTGGCGAGCACTTTCCAGTCGTAGTCTTTTTTGAAAGCCTCAAAGGCAGAGGTGATCTCAGTGGGCCGGCTCCAGGAGAGACCGTCGTCCATGCTGCGCTGGTAAAAGGTGCGCATGTATTCGAGGCAGAAGAGCATGTGCACCGTGCCGTCCCGATCTGCGATGAGCACCGGGTTGTTGTAGGTGACATCGGCGGGATCGACATTCTTCATCGCGAGAGCGAACGGGTTCTTGGTCTTCGGGCCGGGCACGTCGGCAATGCTTTTCGGCGGGCTCCAGGTTTTACCTTCATCAACACTGCGGCGAAGCAGGATGCGGATGTCATCCCAGTCGCTGACGCCCGCCGCGCGTTTCCGCGCCTCGCACCAGGCTAGCACGGTGCCTTTGGCGGTGACGACGACACCGGGGATGTGATAAAGGCTGTAGGCTGGATCTTCGCCAGCGGTGAAGAGGTCTTGTTTCTCAATGAAGGGGGCTGCCGCGAATGACAAATGACACAAGCCCAATGATGAAAGGAACAGGAGGGCGGAGAAGAGGGTGGGTTTCATGGAAGAGGCTGGAAAACTCGGTGGTAAAGGCGCGGAGACTGGCGACGTTCAGTGCCACTCCACATGACGAAGTCCATTCTCTATTCCTTGCTGCTCGTTTCCGCCGTCTCCGCAGCTCCCGTGCCGCTTTTTGATGGCAAGACATTCAACGGATGGGAAGGGGAAACGACGAAGGTCTGGAGGATCGCGGACGGCGTCATCACGGGTGGCACGATGGATGGGAATCCGCAGAATGAGTTTTTGGCGACGAAGAAGCAGTACCGGAATTTCCATCTCACGGTGGAATACAAGCTGGTGGGCACGGAAGGTTTTGTGAATGGCGGGGTGCAGTTTCGCAGCCTGCGCATTCCGCAGCCACCGAATGAGATGATTGGTTATCAGGCGGATATCGGCGCGGGTTACAGCGGTTGCCTTTATGATGAATCACGACGCAAGACGATGCTGTCCAAGCCTGCCGAGGAGCTGATCAAGCGGGCGGAAAAGCCGGGTGAGTGGAACAAGTACGAGATCCTGGCCGAGGACCAGCGCATCCAACTCAAGGTGAATGGCGTGCGCACCGTGGACTACACAGAGCGCGAACCTGGCATCGCAATGAAGGGCCACATTGCCCTGCAGATCCATGGCAAGTGCAAGGCGGAGATCGCTTTTCGCAACATCGTGATGGAGGAACTGCCGGACGCGCTGGTTCCCGGGCCCAAGGAGATCATGAACCGTTTTGGTGATGCGGATGCTCCGAC
>CANJVS010000295.1 GCA_947477755.1 Verrucomicrobiaceae bacterium
AAATTTAAGTGGCTTGGCACAGCCAATGCCATTGGTTGGCGCGTGGGTTCATGACCATCGTTTACGGCAAGCCGAAACGCGGCGGCAAAAAGAAGTAGCGCGGCTCAAGACAAACAGCGGTGAATATTTCTCTTGCCAGTGTATCAGTTGTGCTGTTACACTAAGAACACTTAACCCATGCTGCCCTTTTCCATCCAGCTTCAAGACGGCACGCCTGTTTCCGACCAGATCCTTCTGGCCGTGCGCAAGGCGCTCCTCACGGGACAGATGAAGGCGGGTGATACTTTCCCCAGCGTGCGCACGCTGAGCCAGGAGCTGAAAATCAGCCCCACCACGGCGCACAAGGTCGTGCTGCTGCTCAAGGACGCAGGTTGGCTCAATTCACGGCCCGGCATTGGCATGGTCGTCACGGTGCCGGACCAGCCGGACCTCGCCGAGCGGCTCGCGCAGATCACGCCGGAGTGCCGGGCGCTGCTGAAGGAAGCCGCCGATCTCAATCTCACGCTCAACCAAGTCATCGCCCACCTCAAAAGCCTATGATCACCATCGAGAACCTCCACAAACGCTTCCGAAAAACTGAAGCCGTCGCCGGACTGAGCCTGCAAGTGCCCGAAGGCCTGGTCACTGCCTTCCTCGGCCCGAATGGCGCTGGCAAAAGCACGACGATCAAATGTCTGCTCAACCTCCACCGGCCTGACAGCGGCAATGCCACCATCCTGGGTGTCGATTCGCGCAAGCTTGGGCCGAAGGAGTTCACGCAGATCGGCTATGTCTCGGAAAACATGGAGCTGCCGCTGTGGATGACCGTGAAGCAGTTCCTCGACTACTGCCGCCCGCTCTATCCGAACTGGGACGCTGCGTTTGAGAAATAACTGCTCACGCAGTTCGATCTCCCTCTCACCACCAAGCTCAAAGATCTCTCGCGTGGCATGAGGATGAAAGCCGCACTGCTCAGCAGCCTCGCGTATCGACCGAAACTCGTCTTGCTCGACGAACCCTTCAGTGGACTCGACCCGCTCGTGCGTGATGAATTCATCCGCGGTCTGCTCGAACTCACCGAGCAGGAAGGCTGGACCGTTTTCGTCTCTTCCCACGATATCGAAGAAGTCCAACGCCTCGCTGACCGCATCGCCATCATCAATCGCGGCCAGCTCGCGCTCGATGAAACCAGTGACAGCCTGCAAAGCCGTTTCCGAGCCATCGAAGTCGTGCTTCCCGATCAAGCGCGAACTCCGGTGAATCTACCCACCGACTGGCTCCATGCCGAGCAGGCCGGACGCACTCTGCGCTTCACCGACAGCCGTTTTCAGAATGACGCGCAGCTCGCTTCCATGCTCCGTGAGGCGCTTCCAGCAGCTTCCGCGCCTGAAATCCGCCCCATGAGCCTGCGCGAGATCTTCGTGGCTCTGGCTCGCGCTTACCGTCTCGAAGGGAAATGAGCCATGAACCTGATACTTCATCACTTCCGCAAAGAGTTCGCTTATCTGCGGCTACGCTGGTTCGGCTTTTTGGTGCTGCTGGTTTTTGATCTGGCGGTGAATCTGGAATGGCTGTTTCCGCTGCGGGCGGGTGTGCAGTCTCCGGCGTGGTTGGTCTATCTGCCGTGGGTGTTGATGCTGGCGGGGGGGACCTTGCTGGGATCATGTCCTGAGGACAAGCCGGGCAGTGATCGCAGCTTCATCAGCACGCGACCGCTGCCGACGCGGGCGTACTGGCTGACACGCGTGGCTTTGTGGCTGCTGCTCTTGGTGCTTCCGGTGGTGCTTCAAAATGCGCTTTACCTCATGCTTACGTGCCGTCCCACCATGGAAGTTCTGGAGGGAACTTGGGCACGTGTCGTGTGGGTCATTCAATACACGGCATGGCTGCTGCCCATGACCGGGTTGTGGCGGCGGGGTGAGTTTTGGACGGCGCTTGGGTTGCTGGCGGCTGGGTGGCTGATCGCGGGGCGGTTGATCGATTTCATCGCGCTCACGGTCTCGAATGCCATTCTGAGTGCAGATCAAAGCGTGTCGGGTGTCACTGCGGGAATGCTCATGTTTGCAGCGGGCATCTTGTGGATGGCGTGGCGGCATCAATGGAGTCGCGTGGCGACGTTTCGTCGCCGCATACTGATCATGTTTGGCATTGGCCTGACGTGTCTCCTTTCGGCGCGATTCTGGCCGTGGCATGAGCAGGATAAGCCGTTCGATCAGGCGCGCGTTCGTGAACTTGCCCCGAGATTCAAGGCCGAACTCGATCTAGCCACCTATGGATTCAATGGGTTCGAAGAAGAGATGTACAGGCAGATGTTCGGCCAGGTGCGTGCAGAGACAGGTGATGCCTCTGTGTCAGTGTTGCTGCGACCGCAGCGAGCATGCATCTCACAAGAGGGGCGTGACCAGATCTACGTTCCGAATCTATACCACCGCACACGTCGGAACAATTTCCGCCTGCCGTTCGAAACGGTCATGAACACGGATCAGGTGCTGCGTGATCTTTTTCCAGCAGGCACGATCTTCACCACGACCAACGAAAGGTCGATGTGGGGCATGTATTCGGATGACAACACTCATCTCGCTGAGTTCCAGCCGCCCTACCCGAATCCTGAGAAGCCGCTGCGAGTGACAACGGAGTGCGAGATCGACTGGTATCAGCGCGATCTCGCACTGAACATCCCGCTGAAAGTGGGAAGCACAGGGCAGTCTGAGAGTCACGCATGGCGTGTGATGCAGGTGCAAGAGAACCAAAACGAAACCGGCACGCCCAGCCTCGGGCAGGTGAATGTGGAACTGCATGTGCAGACCCGTGGTGTCGAGATCGGACTACCGAGCGACAATACCGTGCTTCTCTATTCACCGCAGCGGCGTCTGGTCTGGCTGGAGCCAGCTTTTCAAACAGGCAGTGCCCCTCGTGCCGTAGCCTCTGGCTGGAGCCGTCATAGCGTCCGGATCGGCTGGCGCAAGGTGCTGAACTATGCCGATGGCGAGGACGCGAGTGTGGATGTCTCCCAGCTTCGCCTCATCATGCTGCGCAGCCGTTTTCTCGGCAGCAGTGAGTGGACCTGGAAATCACCGGATATCGTGTTGAGTGACCATCCATCGCAGATGAGTGCCCCGAGGATTAACGATCAAAACATCTATCTCGGGCGCGAGATCAAGGCTTTTCAAGATCGGCTGGCAACGCTCAAAGCACCCACCGCCAACACACCGGAGCCGGAAGCGAGACGCTATCTTTATGACCTGCTCGCCACCGTTAGCACTACCAATGTGGCGTATAAGACGGCGGCGTTTAAAGAGGTGTCGGACGCCTTTCGCCCGCTGATGCAGTATCATTTGCCGCTGATGCTGGAACTGCCGAGTAGCCTCTGGCCCGGATGGAACAATCGCCCGCCGAAAAAGCTGCTCGACGAATACCTCACCGAAGCTCAACGCGAGACAGCCATCGACCTCGTGATGACGAACCCGGTGCTCACAAACACCTTGATCCGCAAAGGCTGGGCTGAGTCGGCACGTCGTCTGCAGCCACGGTTGCTTTCGTTGCCAAAGCTCCCGAATGGAGCGGACGAACTGCTGCTGAAGTGGGGAGATGAAGCCTCCCATGAAAAACTTTTGCAAGCCCAGCGACATTTCGCCAATTACGATACTTTTGAGCAACTGAATCTCGTGCCAGCCCTGCGTCCACGGCTGGAACAACTCGCTCGCGAGATCATTCAAAGTCAGGTGCCACTGCTGAAGAACGAAGCCTATTGGGGAGCAACACACTTCCAAATCGCGGCTGACTTCGGTGATCGTGATGCACTCGATGTCTGCCTGCGTTGGATGGCTTTGGGGGGGCGATGGGCCATCCCTGAGTTGCAGCACGCCGTTTCCAAATCTCCTCAAGGCCGATGGATCGAAGCTCTGGCAACAGAAGGTGGACAGAGAAAAGCAATGGCCGCGCTACCGCCACCTCAAGGTGAGTGACTTCGAATATCTGTCGGAACAACGCGCCTGGAAACTCCGCCAACCATGACTGCCGCACTCCCATTTCGCATCACGCATCAGTTTCGCACCGAGTGGCGGCACCATCGCGGCTGGATCATCGCCTGGGTTCTGTGGGTGATCCTTCGCTGGCTTTATCGCAACCAGGATGAAAACAGCTTTGCCTCCAACCTCTTCGTGGGGGATCTCGTACCGCTGATCACGATCCTCATGGCTGTCACCGTGGCATGGCTGTGCGTGCATTCCGATTCTCCCTCGAACACCGACTGTGCCACGCTCACTCGACCCATCGGACAGACGGCTCTTTGGTTGGGCAAGATCGCGTTTCTATTCTGCTGCATTGCCTTGCCTCTGGTGATGGTCGAAAGCACGGGCTGGGTGGGTTTCCAGCATGGCCTTGCCGCATGGATCGCTCTCGGTGGTGGTTGGATTTTCTCCGCAGCACTCGTGATGGGCATCGCAGGGGCACTGACAGCTCTTGCCAGCAACACGCGGCAGGTCATCGGCATTGCGGTACTCGGCGTGCTCGGCGCGGGCATCTGGCTGACACTTGGTTTCACCATGGGCAGCACTCCTGTCGATCCCAAAGCCACGCCAGATGCAGCGCGCATCTGTGGTGGCATCAT
>CANJVS010000296.1 GCA_947477755.1 Verrucomicrobiaceae bacterium
CCTCGATAAAATCTGCCGACCACTTGGCCTCACTGAGACACGCATGGACATCAGCGCCAGCAAGCTCCCGCTCGCCCCGCCGCACAAGGGAGCCGAACTGGTGAAGTCCTGGAAATTCGACAGCATGGCTCCCGCCGGAGCGCTGCGCACCACTGCGGCGGATCTCATGAAGTATGGGCAGGCCGTCATGCACCCGGAAAAAACACCGCTCAGCGCCGCCTTTGCCATCGCTCTGAAACCCCATGCCGAAACTGGCAAAGGCAAGATCGGACTCGGCTGGTTCATCAACTCAAACGGCAGCCTGAACTGGTTCATCCACAATGGCAGCACCGGCGGCTACAGCACCATCATGGAGGTCGTGCCGGGGCGTGAGGTCATCCACGTCGTGCTCGTCAACAACAGCTCCCACAAAGCGGACTCAGTGCTTGCTGAAGCCAACGGCACGCGAAAAAAAGCCGGCAGCGCCCAAAAGTAGGGATCAACGCCGCTCAGCCATCGCCAGCACCGTTTGGAAATGCGGACTCTGCGCCTCACGGTGCACGATGCTGGTCTCCACTTTGATGAAGCCCGCCTGCTCCATCATCTCATGCAGTTCGCCTTCCGAAAATCCCAGCCACACGTCAGCATACAGCTCACGCGCTTTTTCAAACTGATGTTTCAGCAGGTCAAGCACCACGATGCGACCACCGGGCTTGAGCAGTGCGTGGGCCGCGCGCAGAGCCTGTGCAGGACGCTGCGCATGATGCAGGGCCTGGCTCAGAAAGACGAGATCCACCGTGCCTGCCTCGATCGGCGGATTCTCGATGTCACCCAGCCGGTATTCCAGATTCTTGAAGCCATGTTTTTTCGCCAGTTCCGCGCCATAAGCCACCATCTTCTCGCTGCTATCCACCGCGATCACCTTCTTCGCCCGCTGCGCCAGCAACTGCGAAAGTGTACCTTCCCCCGCACCGAGATCCGCGATCACCAGCGGCGGCAGCAGTTTTAATAAGGTCTCACCCAGCCCCTTCCATGAGCGACCAGGGATGTAGTGCCTGCCGAACTTGCCTGCCAGCGCATCAAAGTAGGCCTGCGCCGTGTGCTCACGTTTTTTCAGCACCACCTTCAGTGCCGTCGCGTCCTTCTTCACCTCGCGCAGCTCAGAACCCGCGAATTCCAGCAGCGCCAGAAAATGCATCCGCGATTCCGCCTCCTTGGCCGTGGGTTCATCCAGACTGTAGAGCCTGTTCTTGCCCGAACGCCGGTCACTCACCAGTCCGGCCGCCTTCAGTTTGCTGAGCTGCGCGGAGATGTTTGACTGCGGCAGCGAAAGCACCTCCTGCAGTTCCGCCACACTCAGTTCTTCCTCCTTGATAAGCAGCAGCAACCGCACCCGCGTGGGGTCAGCGATCAGGCTGAGCGATTTCAAAAGGGAGGCCAAAGCAGGCTCATCGTATCGACACATCCTGATTCATCAATACGAAAGGATGGCTTCCACGAAGCTCCATTCCAGTCTCACACTCCTCTATGGCAGCGGCACTCTGGCTTTCTTTTTGACCTTGTCGGCATTGTTGGTTCGGGGAGAGAGATACTGGTCAAAAACATCCCCATGGCCAAGCACACGCGGATCGTTTTGACGTTTGAGTTCAGCCATCAGCCTGTCCTGCAGCGCATTGACCTTTGCGGCAAAGGCGGCGTCACCGGCAAGGTTCTTCACGCAGTCAGGATCACTGACGAGATCGAATAACTGGCTGGTCGGCCGCTTGCCAAAGGCATGCTGCCAGAACGGGTCACTCTCGCCGGCAGATTCGATCAGGGCCTTGGTCGGACTGGCGTCGGTGTCCTTGAATCCAGTGTCCGGATCGCCGCAGGGCCAGCGGTCGGCGGCGAAATTATGAACGTAAAGGAACGAGCCTTCCCGAATGGCCCGCGCAGGATAACCAAGGCCAGCCGGTGAGCCGGGCCGGGTCAGCACGTCATTGCGCTCCCGGCCGACGACAACGATGTCCCGCGTCACTTTTGGTTCGGCGCGCAACAGGTCGGTGAAGCTGCGTCCGGTGACGGGAGACATGCCGCCTGAGAGGCCATCGACGCCCAACAATTCCAGGAAGGTGGGGGCCAGATCAATGAAACTGATGAAGTCCGCCACGCGGGATCCCGGTTTGGCAATCCCCTCCGGCCAGGTCGCGATGAACGGGATGTGATGCGCATCATCATAGGTGTGCCCCTTCACACGCGGAAACGGCATGCCGTGGTCTGAGGTGACGATGATGAGCGTATTCTTTGCTTCACCGCTGGCCTCCAGCGCGGCGATGAGCGATCCCACCTCGGTGTCATAGGCCTCGACCTCCACGGCGTAATCAAGCATGTCCCGACGCACCGCGTCCGTGTCCGGCCAATAGGCGGGCACGTGGTCGATGTCACTGGTTTTTTTGCCCGCCGCGATGCCGGAATCAAACTTGTAGGAGCGGTGCGGATTGTGACTTCCGAACCAGTAAAAGAACGGTGTCCCTGACTGACGCGCCTTGAGAAAGGCGGTCAGTTTGTCACCGGGTTTGTGCGCACCTTTGGGGTTGTCACTGCCGAGGGCAAAGTTGCGCGGCGTGCCATCCGCATGCCTGGCATCGCCCGGCCCCCATGTTTTGCCCTCACTGCCCACATGGATGCCAGCCTTGGCCAGCACCTCGGTGAAGGCCATGAATTTGGCGGGGAAATAGGGCTGATGATTCGCCGCCTCTTCAAGCTGCCATGGATTGCGACCGGTGAGGATCGCCGCACGGGATGGCGCGCACTTCGAGGTGGGCGTGTAGGCATTGTCAAACACGAGACCGCGACGGCTGAGTTGATCGATATTCGGCGTCTTCACCCAGTCGCAGCCATAGGCCGCGCTGAAATGCCTTGAGGCATCATCGGCGATGATAAAAAGCACATTGGGCGTGGCCGCCTGAGCCAGCCCGATCATGGCCAGCACGAATGACAAAACAGTGAGAGACTTCATGGCACCGCTTCAACGATCGTATCGGCCCGTCATTGCGGTGAATTGCCGGACTGCCGCATTTTACTCCTGAAACTCCTCCTGATCAGGAATGCGCGAGAACGCGATTTTGGTTCCTGAAAAGGTCTTCACTTCCTTGGGAATGAAGCCGAGCGCGATGCTGTCGCGCCCATAGCGCTGGTTCAGCGTGTCCATGATTTTGGAAAGGGTCTCGCGGCGTGTTTGGTCTTCGGGTGTGGTTGCCTGGAGTTCCTGGAACAGCTCCATCTGCTGCGGTTCAGAGCAGGATTGCAGGTGATGCAGCGTGACCCCGATTTTTTTGATCCGGGCCCAGCCAATCTGCGCCATCACTTGAGGCCAAAGCTGGTCAAGCATCTGCATCAGTGTGAAGGTGTCCGACACGGCCTGCGGCAGCCGCACCTGCGCCTCTCCACGCCCGCGATCCTCCGTGTGGACGGAGAGACTGAGCCCGCCGGTCCGGTAGTCCGTGCGGCGCAGCCGGCTGGCCACTTTGGAAAGCAGCCGCTTGGCCACAATCTCCGCCTCGGGCGGTTTGCGGAACTCCGGTGCCAGCACGTGGCTGTGACCAATGCTCCGGTGCTCGGTGGCAAATTGTCCGAGATCCTGACCATGCAACTCCCGCCAGAAGCGGTCACCACCCACGCCGCCCCAGGCTTGATGCAATTGTTGTGAGGTCGCTTCCCACAACTGTTCGACGGTATGAATCCCCAGCGCATGAAGTCGCGGTTCCATGCGGCGGCCGATGCCACAGATGTCCGTGAGGCCCCAATGAGCGATCTTTTGCGGCATGTCATGCAAATGCAGCACGGTCAATCCATCCGGTTTCTGGATGTCGCTCGCCACCTTCGCCAGAAAACGGCTTGGAGCGATGCCAACGGAGCAGGTGATCACTTCGCCGACGTTCTTCAGCAGGCCTTCCTTGATTCGCTTCGCCAGCGCCACGGCCACCGTTTCATCCTGATGCCGCGAATCCAGCAGCAATCCCACCTCATCAATCGAGGCCACCACTTCGATGGGATAATGCCGCTCGATTTCTGTCTTGATCCGTTCGTGGTAATCCACGTAGAGCGAGTGGCTGGCCTCAACCAATATCAGCCCAGGACACATGCGCCGCGCCTCACCAATGTTGGTGCCGGTTTTCACGCCAAATTTCTTCGCCTGACGGCTCGCCGCGATGGCGCAGGTCGCGTCTGAAATCATTGGCACCACCGCCACCGGCCGGCCGCGCAATTCCGGCTTTTCCTGCTGCTCCACACTTGCGAAATAGCTGTTCAAATCCAGGAACAGCCAGCGCAGCGGATGGGATGAAACGAGGGCGGACACGGGGCCAAGGTGTCTGCTTTGGATGCGTGTTCAAGAGGACGTTTCACTCCAGCTCGGGCGGCACGCTGCCGTAGGTCCACGGTTTGGCGAACGGCGGAGCTTTTGGTGCCTGTGGAGAGGCATCAGGCTTCATCGATTTTGCCAGAGTGATGCCTGCATCCGCCATCTGACGGCCGGCGGTGATGACCAGGTTGGAATAGGCGGTGAGGCGCGTTTCGTAACCGCCGCCATTCGGCCCAAAGGCCTCCTCGGTGGGCACATAACCAA
>CANJVS010000297.1 GCA_947477755.1 Verrucomicrobiaceae bacterium
CCCTGCTGATTGGCACGGGTGGTTTCCTCGTGGTGAGTCACGGACTGCTCGATACCCAGGTCGATTTTCTGCCCGGCGGCACGAAGCAGGGAGAGGCCGCATCCCAGGAGCTTCAGCACAAAATTCAGAAGAAGAAAAGCCCCTGGTTGAAGCAGGTGCCAATGCAAAAAATCGTCAGCAAAAATACCATTGCCGACATTGTCCTGCCTCAGGATGTGCCCGACCTTCTCGACCTTCCGCAGTCTAACAATCTGCTTACCAGCGGTAAAATGGGTGGCGGTCTCGGCGGTGGCGGAGGCGGGTTTGGAAAGAGCATGGGCCTGGGTGCCAAGGGCGGCATGGTGTTTCAGCCGCTGTCCATGTTTGGTCGTGAGATCAAGGCGAAGAGGCTGGCTCTAATCCTTGATGTCTCCAGTTCCATGGCTCCGTTTTTGCCGCGTGTGATCGAGGAGGTGGACAAGGTGGCGCGCGGCAGCATCGTCGTGCTGTACTTTGGCTGTGGATTGGATGCTCCGCCACGCGGCGGGCTGGATGGTGAGGAGCTTTACCGCACCTCAGGCGGTGAATTTGAGCGGTTCTGGCGGCTCGGTGGTGCCACCCTGGCCGAGGGGCGGAAGTTTAAATTTTCACCTTCCGACTCCATTCCCAGCGAGAGTATCTACCGCCTGCTCTCACGCCGGCCGCAGACCTGGTTCATTCACAACATCGGACTTGGTTACACCTGGCTGGCGCTGCTCAGCGAGCAGGTCCGGCAGGCGGATGCGCTCTACTGGTTCTCCGATTTTCAGGATCATGTGGACTTCCAGCAGATCCTTACGGTGAAGGAGAACCTGCTGCGCCGAAAACAAAAGCTCTACATCCAGCCCTACCAGCACGGCACGTCCTTTGATCTTGTCAAAAGCCAGCTCGTGGACCCCTCCGGCGGCGATGTGATCGAAGCGGTGTTTGAGTAAGCGCGCCAGGATTTTTACGGGTGACGGTGCTCAGTCAGCTGACGCCGGATCGACCATGATCCAACCCGTGCCGGGCACGCTGGCCCCGCTCTGAAAGCAGTGGGGAGGAGAGTGGCGGCGGGCAGTTCAGGCGGAATGCCCACCAACTCACTTGATCTGGCCCCAGTGCTTCGTCAGCGGCCAGTAGCAAAAGAGGGCCGTGCCGACGAGGTTGCGCTCGGGGATCGTGCCCCAGACGCGGGAGTCACTGCTGTTGTAGCTGTTGTCACCCATGGCGAAGTACTCTTCATCGCGCAGCATGATGTGGAAGATGGATCCGCCCACCGAGCGCGGATCACCGTAGCCACGGTAGCCGTTCACCGGGTTTTGCTGGGTGCCCTGCATCACGCGTTTGAAACCAAATTCCTCAGCTTCCTTGCCATTGTGCAGGAGCTTTGGTGAGACCACTTCCAGTTCATCTCCGGGCACCCCGGCGAGGCGCTTGATATAATGTTGCGAGCCCTGCTCATAAGGCACGCTGATGCCGCGGATATGCTTGGTCGTGAATACAAACACTTCACCGCGGTGCGGCGTGCGGAAATGGTAGCTGAATTTGTCCACCAGCACGTGGTCGCCATTGTGGACGATGCCACGCGCGAGCAATTGCCCCTTGGTGATGTGCTCGCCTCCGCGCAGGCCGTAGGTCATGCGCCGGTCGGGGTTGTCGTTGCCGGTTTCGACCGGCACGCCATTGATGCGCTTCACGAGTTGCAGTTCGTCCAGCAGCTGGCGTTGCGGGGATTTGATGGTGATCGTGTGCCCGTCCTTGAAGTGCAGTTTGCAGTACGGCATGAAGATCGCGAATCGGTGTTCCGTGATCGGCTCGCGCTCGTCCAGATAGCCATCGTGGTCTGATTCCACATTGATGTAGCGCGTGCTGGTGACAAAGGAGCCGAGCCAGCCAAGCAGGCCCGGTGTCGGATCTTTCTCCGTGGCTTCAGCCGTGATGCCGTTGAGCGTTGGCTGCATGGAACCTGTCGGGATTTGAAAAGGCTGGGCGATGTAGCCGCGAATCCCCAGCGCGATCACGATGGCCACAAAGAACACCTCCACATTGTCGCCGATCTCGCTGGTCGCGGTGTCTGGCAGGGCCTTTTCACAGACTTTGTTCAGCTCGTCATTCAGCGTCTTGATGCGCTCACGGTCCTTGGCTTTCATCGCATCCTCCAGACTGCGGCGCAGTGTCAGAATCTCGTCCAGCTTGGCCTGCGGCAGCAGGTCACGTTTGTAGTCGATGAAGCGGGTGACACCTTTGTGCAGGAGTTTGGCTTGCTTCAGGAATCGTGGGGTAAAGAAGAACATGAGGGCGCGTTCTGGGGCAGGTCCTTCTGTGACATCAGCCGTCGAGCACAGCAAGCGGCAAAAACGCCTTCCATTTGCCAAACCATCCGGGTCCTGGCGGCAGTTTTATCCGCTTCAGGGGGTGCCTGCGACCGGCAGACCGCTGGGCACGCGTTCCGGCACTGATTGGTCGTAGCTGTCACTGTTCAGCGCATCGAGGAAAGCGCTGAGGGGTGCATGATCCTCGGGGAGCATGTTCATCCGGCGGAGCAGGGGGTCGAGCGGCGGCAGAGTGGAGTCGTCACCACCTTCGAGGGTTTCTGCGGCCTGATCCATGAGGCGGTCGTAAAAGAGCAGGACGTCATCGAGTGTCGGGGTGCCGCCATGGTGCATGTAGGGCGCGGTGTATTTTAGATTGCGCAGGGATGGCGTGCGGAACTCACGGCGACTGGTGGTGGAGTCGGTGAGGCCGATGGCGTGCAGCTTGAAATCAGAGAGCATGGGACCGTTATGACAGAGTGCGCAGCCGGCCTTTTGGAAGATCTCCATGCCGTGTTGTTGCGCGGGAGTCATGGCCGATTTGTCACCGCGCATGAAGCGGTCAAAGGGTGAGTCGGGCGTGAGAAGGGTGCGCTCATAGGCTGCGATGGACTCGGCGACCCGCCCGGCGGTGATCTCTGTTTTGAAGAGCTTCTGATATTCAGGGATGGCCTTGAGTCGTGCCACCATCGCCGGGACGGCCTCTGCTTCGGTGCAGACATCGCCGCGCATTTCTTCGCGGTTGCGCACGGGTGCCAGGGCCTGTGATTCAAGGCTGCGCACGCGATTGTCCCAGAACATGGGAGCCTGTGCCGGATCATGCGGTTTGCCGGACTCGATGCCGTTGAAGGCGGTGTTGAGCACGGTTGGAGTGTTGCGTGTCATGGCTGCCACTCCGGCTCCTTTGACCAGCACGCGTTTTGGACCGATGCCGAGGGCGCCGACTCCGAGTGGTGTCGCTCGTCCGTCCGCCCAGCCATGCTGCGGATGATGGCAGGTGGCGCAGGCCACGTCACGGGTGGCGGAGAGGATGGGATCAAAGAACAGCAGGCGGCCGAGCGCAATCTTCGCCGGGGTGTCGGACGGTAGGGCGGCTCTTCGTGGCAGTGCCTCGATCCGGGTATCAGGCAGGGGCTCTGCGGCTGCAACGGTGAGTGAGGCAGCGGCAACGAGTGCTGGCAGGAAATCAACCATGAGGTGATGAAGACTCAACGTGTGGCCGCTCCGGTTTCATCCAGTGACTCAGGGACATGAATGAGAAACTCATGCAGATCCTGCTCCGCCATCCGGGCGAGAGGGTGCGCTGCGCGCTGATAGGCTTTCACCCGAAATTCCAGGAACTCACGCATCCATGGCGGGTTGGGTTCAAAGAGAGATACCAGTTCGGTCTGGCGGTTTTCAGGCAGCAGCGGACTGATTTCGACCAGCGTGCTCATGCGGCTGACATCGCCCAAGCCCCCTGGAAACGGTTGCTTCAAGGCATCGAGAAAAAGCGGGGCGAATTCGGGGTTGGCTGCCGTGAGAGCAGGCACGAGCGAGAGCGCGGATTGAAGAGTTGGCACGCGCATCCAGACCTGCTGCCGCAGCGCGGCAAAGCCTGACAACAAGTGTTTCACCGCAGCCTCCGCTGATTCATGTCGCGCGGCGGATTGTGCGGAAGCAAACAAGGCATTCGCCGGCCAGTCCTGGAGGACGGCTTCGATCAGCGGTCGCAGCTGATCGGGAGTGCCCGAATGGGATGCGGATTCCAGCAGCATCAATTGCTCGAAGGGACTGTCTGGAGCGCCAGTCCAGGTGGCAAGAACCTCATCAGTAAGCTGATTGGAGAATGCCTCAAGCGCCTCGGCCCGGCGGCGATCATCGCCTGTCAGTGTCGATGGGATCGAGAACCCGGAATCATCTGCGGCAAGCATGATCAGGCGTTCCTGAGTGAGTCGCGCGCGGTCCACTTGATGAGCGAGATGAGCCGGCACATCAGCTTTCATTTCGGTGGACTGGGTGAGCACCTGCATGGTGTCGAAATCCTTGCCGCCCGACAGTGAGCGGGCGAAGCCATACTCCAGCAGATTGCGGTCGTCGGTGTTGATGAGCGCGGGATGTGTCGTCGCGAGATGGCGGGCATACTCGGGTGAGGCCAGATGGTGAGCCAGCACACCTTCCGCAGAGCGTGTGAACCAGACCCGTTTCAATGCCTCATCAAAGGGTGGTTGAGTCACCCGGGCGCGCAGTTGATCGAGGCTGTAGGCCGGTGGTGTCAG
>CANJVS010000298.1 GCA_947477755.1 Verrucomicrobiaceae bacterium
CCAGAGTTGCTGCGCCACGCATGGCAAGTTCGCGCATCACTGGTTCCACGTCACGCATCTCATGGTGGATGGCGGCAAGATGAGCAAGAGCCTGGGCAACCTCTACACGCTTGAGGATCTGCAAAAGCGAGGCTACACGCCTGATGAGGTGCGCTATGTGCTGATCAGTGGCTATTACAGCGTGCCGTTGAATTTCACCTTTCACTCACTGGATGCCGCACGGCAGGCGTTGCAAAAGCTGGCCAAATTTGCCAGGGCGCTCGGCGACCAGGCGAAGAATGCCCACCTTTCACCAGGCCCGTTCACTGAGGCTTGGGACACGCTGAACAATGACTTGAATGTGCCCGGTGCCCTGGGATCGATGTTTGGCACCATCAACAAAACCAAACCCGCCACGCTCACACCGGATGAGGCCGGGCAGGCCTGGAGCGGGCTGCACTTCATGCTCGAAGCACTTGGCTTGAAACTGCCGCCTGATGTCGAAGCGGCCGAGGTCCCGGCAGACATCGCCGCGCTGGCTGAAAAACGCTGGCAGGCCAAGCAAAGCAAAGACTGGGCCGCCGCCGATGAAGCGCGCAAGGAACTGGATGCCGCAGGCTGGATCATCAAGGATGGCAAAGACGGCTATCAGATCCTGCGCAAGCAAGCCTGAAGACTTCCTGACATAACACCCCGGAACGCTTCGTTCGATAAGGACTATGCGCCCCATGAGTTTTATTTTCAGCCTGCTTTTGACGGGCGGTGTTTTTTCTGCAGAGCCTGCAAAACCAAATCTCGTGATCATCTACATGGATGACATGGGCTACGCCGACGTGAGTTGCTTTGGCGCTCAAGGCTACCAGACGCCGAACATCGATCGGCTGGCAAAAGAAGGCCGGAAATTCACCAACTTTCATGTCGCTCAGGCGGTGTGTTCAGCATCGCGCACAGCGCTGCTCACCGGCTGCTATCCGAACCGGATCGGCATCCATGGCGCACTCGGGCCGACAGCAAAACATGGCATCCATGCGAATGAAATGACCCTGGGTGAATTGGTGAAGCAGAAAGGCTACGCGACAGCGGCGGTAGGCAAATGGCATCTCGGACATTTGCCGCCGTTTTTGCCAACGAACAACGGCTTCGATGAATATTACGGGCTGCCCTATTCGAATGACATGTGGCCGTATCATCCCGAGATGAAGAAAGGCTTCCCCGCACTGCCGATGATGGAGAATGACAGGGTCGTGGATGCTGATGTAACGGCGGAAGACCAGACACATCTGACCACGGACTACACCACCAGGGCGGTCAGCTTCATTGAGCGCAGCAAGGAAAAACCTTTCCTGCTCTACCTGGCCCACAGCATGGTGCATGTGCCTTTGTTTGTGAGTGACAAGTTCAAAGGCAAATCAGGCAAAGGCCTCTTTGCCGACGTCATGATGGAGGTCGACTGGTCGGTGGGTCAGGTGCTAGACACACTGGACAAGCACGGCCTAACCAACAATACATGGGTCATCTTCAGCTCCGACAACGGCCCCTGGCTCAGCTATGGCGACCACGCAGGCTCCGCAGGGCCATTGCGCGAGGGCAAAGGCACGGCATGGGAAGGCGGGACACGAGTCACCGGCCTGATGCGCTGGCCCGGCAAAATCCCCGCAGGCACCACCACTGACGCCATGATGATGACCATCGACATTCTGCCAACTGTGGCCGCCACGATTGGCGCCGAACTGCCCGCCCATCCCATCGACGGTAAAAACGTCTGGCCCCTGATCGCCAATGAATCCGGCGCGAAAAACCCGCACGATTTCTACGCCTTCTACTACGAGCAAAATCAACTCCAGGCCATCACCTCCAGCGATGGGCAATGGAAGCTGCAACTGCCGCACAAGTATCGTCATCTGGACACCACTCAGCCCAGGGCCACCGGCGGCATCCCCGTGAAGTACAAGCAGAGTGAGATCACCGCGCCCGAGTTGTACGACCTCTACGCCGACATCAGCGAGTCCAGGAACGTCGCCGCTGATCATCCGGAGATTGTCAGCAAACTCCAGGCTTATGCTGAGATGACCCGTGCCGAATTGGGGGACAGCCTCATGAAAAAATCCACCGGTTCAGGCACCCGCCCGGCAGGTCAGGTGCAAAAAAATTGAGCTTCTTTTTAGCTGTGCATTCCGGACCCGGAGAGACTAGTTTAGCCTTCTCCGATGTCCGCCCCCCGTCCAGCCCCAGAGATTCGTGACCATGAGACACTGCGCCTGATCGGCCACGGTGCCTATGGTGAGGTGTGGATGGCGCGCTCCGCGACCGGTGCATTGCGGGCGGTGAAAGTGATCTGGAGAGAGGATTATGATCACGCCGACTCCTTTGAGCGCGAGTTTGAGGCGCTCAAACGCTTCGAGCCCATCTCGCGCCGCCATCCAGGCTTGGTGCCAATCCTTCAAGTGGGGCGCAGTGATGCGCAGGGTTTTTATTATTACGTGATGGAGCTGGCGGATGATCTGGAGCGCGGGCGGGACATCGTGCCGGAGTCCTACAAGCCGCACATCCTGGGTTTACAGATGCGCCGGGAGAAGCGCATCAAAGCCGCGCGTTGTTTGCAAATTGGCTCCAATGTCGCTGAAGGCCTGCACTACCTGCACGAGAACAAACTCATCCACCGCGATGTCAAACCTTCCAACCTCATCTTCATTGATGGAGCATGCCGGCTGGCCGACATCGGACTGGTCGCACTGCTTGGGCAGCGGAGCTTTGTAGGCACCGAGGGTTTTGTGGCACCGGAAGGCCCTGGCTCGCCGGAATCAGACATTTTTTCTCTCGGCATGGTGCTCTATGAAGCCAGCACGGGAAAGGATCGCCTCGACTTCCCGGACATTCCTTCATGCAGCGAAGCGGGAGAAAGTCTGGATGTCTGGCAGCGACTGCACCGGGTGATCTGCACCGCCTGCGCCCCAAAGGCCAAGGACCGCTACGCCAGTGCCCATGAAATGGCGCTCGATTTGCAGGGGCAGCCCCTGCCCTCATCCCGGCGCGCCGCATGGCAATGGGCCGCAGCAGCAGCCGTGGTTCTTGGACTTGCCGTGGGATTTGGCATGTGGCTGGCGCAGCGGGAAGCCGACGTGGAAAAGGTGGCGGTGCAGAAAGGCACCCCCATGCTCATGATCACCACCGAACCGCCGGGAGCGCACGTGTATGCCGGTGAGGATGACCTCGGCACCACGCCTCTGCGATTGAATCCTGAAGAAGGCGTGCCTGTGATCTACCAGCTCCGCCTGCCAGGCCACAAGCAACTGGAGATCGAACACTCGGCCAACCGCGCCAAGCCTGCAGAATATGATCTCGTGCTCGAAGCCACCAAATTACCGCAACCCGGCGAACGCTGGGTCAACAGTCTGGGCATGACTTTCAAACCGGCGCCCGGTGGTCACATCACCGTCCAGCCTGCGGAGATCAAACATTTCAAACGTTTCCTCGAAGCCACCGGCCGTTCATTCGAGGGCAAAGTCGTGCGCGCCTCCGCGAGCAAGGACAGCGCCTACTTCATCGTCGTGCCCGTTGGTGATTCAGAAGCCTTCCGCTACTGGCTCACCGACATCGACCGCAGTGCCGGATTCCTCAGCCAGGAGCACCACTATGAAGTCGAGCCATTCTACTATGTGGACAGCACCAACCCGGCGGCGGACGACATGCCTGACGAGCGCGAACCAGAGACTGCCAATGGTTCCGAAAAATCTGACTGGCAGGCCTTTCACTTGCGCGTCGTTCGACAGACCTATGGCAGCGTCATCATCCGCAGCACCCCGGAAAAAATTCGTGTCTTTCAGCATGATGAATTTCAGGGTTACACGCCACTGGAGTTGCCGCGCGTGCGCAGCGGATTGGTGGAGTATGAGTTGAGGGAGGAGGGTTTCTCCGACGTGGTTCTGGAGGGTGACGTCCGGCCGGGTGAATTGCTGGAACTTTTCTCCGACATGCAAACACGTCAGGCGGTGACCTTCGGACGCGAGTGGAGAGCGAACGCGCTTGGCATGAAATTTGTGCCGCTCGTGGAAGGGATCATGATCGCCGCCACCGAAACGCGCCGGCGTGATTACCTGGAGTTTGTGAAAGCCACGAACGGCCGCAAACCCGGCAACCTGGACCTCGAAGGCAAAGGCGGGACGCAGCCCGTCGTTGCCGTGGATCGCGAGGAGGCGCGCGCCTTCTGTGCCTGGCTCACCGAACATGAGCGCAATGCGGGGCTGATCGGAGCCAAGGATCTGTACCGTCTCCCCACTGATGAAGAGTGGAGCAGGGCCGTGGGCCTGCCCCTGGAGCGTGGCGCCAGTCCAAGCGAGCGAAACGGGCGCATCCGCGGCATCTACCCGTGGGGCTTTGACTGGCCGCCTCCGGAGAATGTGGACAATTTCGCCAACATGAACGCCAGCAGGAGAGCCAATCTGGAAAACGTCATCCCCGGATACGAGGATCACTTTCCCCAATTGGCTCCCGTGGGCGCGTTTGCACCCAATGAACGCGGCATCATCGGCCTGGCAGGCAATGCTTCCGAGTGGGTGGACACGGACTTTGAAGC
>CANJVS010000299.1 GCA_947477755.1 Verrucomicrobiaceae bacterium
CCTCCAGTTTGAGACCGCCCCGGCTCACGAAGCGCGGCGGTGTTTTCACTTTGAGCAGGGCATCATCCCGCACCAGCCAGCCGGGCTTGGACATCACCTCATCACCCAGCATCACCTCGCCGGCCATGATGAGCCGCTTTGCCTGCTCACGGGAAGGGCAAAGGCCGCGCTGGACGAGCGCCAGATCCAGTCGAATACGCGCCATCAGCGTCCCACTGGCTGAATGATTTCATCTCCGGGCTCAATGCTCACACCCGCCGGGATGGAGGCGAGGTCGAAATCGGCAACTGATTCGTTTTCTTCGACCGTCTCGCTGACACGGATCTTCGCCAGCACGGCGTCACCACGGCGGATGTCAAAGGCCAGTCCCTTTTGGATGCCCTGCTTTGAACCTGCATCAATGATCACAAAGCCCTGCTCCTTGACCACCGTCTTCACTTTGGCGATGGGCTTGGCATCCTGAACCTGCTTTTGCAGCGGGGTGAGTGTGTTGGTGTTGATGCCCTTGGCCTCGGCGGTGCGGATGGAGGCCGGCACTGTAAGTCCGCCACCAGGCAGCGAACTGGCCGCTGAAATGCTTGGTGGCGAAGGTGCCGCAATGGCACCCGGGGCTGGCGGAGTGATCGAGGCGGCAGGCGCGCTCGGCAGCGGCATCATGCTGCTGACATTGGGCGAGGCGACTTCCCGGGCTTCCTGCTTCTTCTTGAGGAGCGCCACCTCATTCATCGCGCCGCGCTTCGCCTCCTGCCCTTCCCAGGCGAGGTAGCCGGTGATGCAAAGCAGTAGAAAAGTGAGGGCAAAGGCAAAATGAGTCAGGCGCATGGCTTCCAGATGCTACCACGATCCGTGAAAATCAATCTCTGAAATCTAATCGCCTCATCCTTGCACCCCCGTTCCTGCTTTTCACTATGGCTACCAGACATGACAGACATTGCATTTTTCAGGCTGCCCGACGGAAGGGCGTGGATTGGACAGGGACCCTTTGAGTCGCTAGCGCATATGCCTGCCGGCGGCGGTGCCTTTTACGTGAATGATTTCGACCTCACTGATCCCGCCCCATGGAAGCGTCCTGCCAGACTGATCCCTGTTGCCGTTGACACGCTGGCCGCGAGTGCTGGTTGGAGCGGAACCACGGCACCGCACATCAACTGGGCCAAGCCGGCCACGGAATGGTTCAAAATGGCCTTCCGCCGCATTCGCCGTGAGGTGCTGGCCAAGCGGTTGGAAAAAATGGTGCCCGTTCTCACTGAGCGCGGAACCATCGTGGACGGCGATCCGATCCGCCTGCTGGAAAGAGTCATGGCCGCGCCATCGAATACCTGGGGCTACGGCTGGGTGCAGGGCACGCGTGGTTTTCTTGGTGCCACGCCCGAGTTGCTGTTCCGCACCCAGGGTCGTCACGCTGAATCGATGGCTCTCGCAGGCACGGCCAAGCCCGGTGCGCAGGAGGCTTTTTTGCAGGATGTGAAGGAGATTGATGAGCACGAGATCGTGGTGCGCTATCTTGTGGATCGCTTCAGCAGGCTGGGCAGCGTCACCACACAGCCGCGCGGACTGTGTCAGGCCGCGAGCCTGCTGCATTTCCAGACCAACATCAGCGTCATTCTGAAGGCTGAGTCAGATCCCGACACTCTTGTGCGCGAGTTGCATCCCACCCCCGCCGTCGGCTGCCTGCCGCGTGAGGAAACCTGGTTGCAGCGTCTGCGGGAATACCGTGCGCAATTAAAGGTGCCCGGCTTTTTTGGTGCGCCGTTTGGCTTTGTCGAGCCTGATGATTCGCAGCTTTGTCACATGATCGTCGCCATTCGCGGCATCTCATGGATTGGCCAGGAAGTCCAACTGCCCTCCGGTTGCGGCATCGTCGGCGGCAGCGCCTTCGATCACGAATGGCGCGAGCTCCGCCTCAAGCGCGAATCCGTGGTGTCGATGCTTGGGTTGTGATGGTCACAGCCGATTCTCAAGGGCTCTTCCTTGCCGTGGCTTGCGGCAGGGAGAGAATGAAACATGCGCCGCGCTCCTTCATCGGTTTGTAATCAAGCTGCCCGCCAAGTTCACGCGCCAGCCGTCGGCATAACGCCAGACCCAATCCGACACCGGGCGCGCTGTGAGCCGCCTCGGTGGCTGATTTGGCAAAGGGTTGAAAAAGTTTTTTGAGCGCCTGTTTGGACAGGCCCGGACCGAAATCACGAATGGTCAACAGCACCTTCCCGTTCGCCGCAGATGCACTGAAATGCAGTTCGTTAGGCTTGGAGTCAGGTGCGGCATATTTGCAGGCGTTGTCCGTCAGGTTGAAAAGAATCTGCTCCACAGCGAGAGCATCCACCATCACGCTGACCTTCGCAGCATCGGGATCGAGATGAGTCTTCAAGCTGAGTCCCGTCTGGTTTGTGCGCTGATGCAGGCGCGGCTCGATTCGCTGAATCAGGCTCTCGACGCTGACCATCTCCATTCGTGCCGCAGTGCGCCCGCGTTCGATGCGTGAGAAAGACAGAACATTCTCCACCAGATGCATGAGGCGCGTGGACTCGTCGCAGAGGGTGGTCAGATATTCACGACGCCTTTCAGGATCGGTCACCATGTCATCCGCGAGCATTTCGGAATAGAGCCGGAAGGTTGTCAGCGGCGTGCGCAACTCATGGGTCACAGCCGACACGAATGCGCCGCGCCTTTCGCTCAAAAGCACCGCGCGATGCAACACAAACGCAATGGCCAAGGCGGCGGCAATCAAGCAAACCCAGGCGATGGCGAGTGCCGGATTCAGAGCTGATCCAAAGTTGATCTGCGTCACCGGCACTCTTCCGGTCAGGAGCTTCACCGGCAATGTCACCAAAGCTGCCGCATCCGTGCGCGCCGCATCCGGACTCACGGAAATCAGCCCGGCCTCCGGCAATAGATCGCGCACCGTGTCGATGAGCCGGGCTTGGAGCTGAGGCCAGTCGAGCCACACGCCCTGAAGGCGGGGCACGCCTTCAAGCTTCGCCTGGCGAACGAGCAGCAATTCAGTGTCTGCCCAAACAGCGCGCAGGTCGCCTGCCAGAGCTGGCAAAGATTGACGCTGCGCGGGAGCAGCACGGGCCGCCGGCTTACCCGCGCTGGTTAACGCGTCTTCCATTTTGCCAGACGAACGGGTACTGCTTTGATAGAGGTCTTTCACCCGGTCCAGTGGACTCGCATCTCCAGCCGCGATTTCTGTTTGAATCGCAGGCATCGCCGTTGGCGCAATCTTCTTCATCGGCGCACTTGCAGTCCCGGCTTTTTCGGCCACCAGATTTCGATTCAGAATCTGCGCACGTTGGGTTTGCTCAATCGCGTTGCTGGCGAGTTGCAGATCGGATTTCTTGTCGTCTAACGCGGCAGTTTTCGCCTTCCCTTCCGGCAGCAGTTTGGGTGGAAGAGCCGGCGCACCCGTGAATTCAGGCAGCTTTTGCACTTCGGGATGCCGCTTGAGCAGTTGATCGAGTTTCTTCAGCTTTTCGGCCGCCTGCCCTGACTGCGGGCTGACTGCATACCAGTTCGAAGCGATCTCTTTTTGCGATCCCATCGGTGCCTGAGGACTGGAGGTGTTTCCGGACACGATCTCAAAGTGCAGTTGCACCATCTCCGGCAGGCTGCCAAACAAAGGTGATGGCATCAGGGCCTGCCCTTTGGGGATGCTCCGGGTGGCATTGGCAAAGAGATCATCCGGCGCATAAAATGCCTGGTAATGATAAGCCGGGCGCGAGTTCTCGCGAATCAGCAGCGCACTCGCCAGCGAATCCATGCGCCACAAGGCGAGGCGAACTTTCTCCTGCACCTGGGCATCCTCGGCAGCGCGGCGGTGCTGCTCCTCCAGATCCACAATGCGCGCACTGATCCACAGCATCGCGCCAGTGAAGACGGCGAGGCAGGCGGTGAACAGCAGCCAGCGAAAGTGGGGACGCATGAGGAAGAGAAGAAAGTGTTTAGCGGTTCTGGTTTAAAAACTAAACACCAAATACCGGTCACTCAAAACTAGGTGACCTGAACAAGCATGTATCCCTTGCCCCGCACTGTGAGCAAAAAGGTGGCCTCTCCATCCCGGAGTTTGGCCCGAAGATTCGCGATGTGCATGTCAATGGTGCGTGTTTCGGTGTGATGCGGCTCGATGCGCCACACGCGGCGCAGCAATTCATCCCGCGAGACGGCACGGCCGCGATGGCTGGCAAGATATTCGATCAGGCCGGCTTCGCGATCGGAGAGTTCGGCGCGGGTGCCGTCGGTGTAGCGCAGTTCCATGCGCTCAATGTCGGCGACGCCGCCTGGAAAATCGATCTGTTGAACAGGACGAGGGCGCTCTGGTGAACGCCGCAGCACCGCTTCAACGAGGGCTATCAATTCGCGGACGCTGAAGGGTTTCACCACATAATCATCCGCGCCGAGCTTCAATCCTTTGACGCGATCAGCCTCCTCACCGCGTGCGGAGAGGATGATCACCGGCGTGCCGGGCCGGTGATCACGAAGAGCGCGCAGAATCTCAAAACCGTTGTGGTTCGGCAGCACGAGATCCAGCAGCATGAGGTCAAAGGTCGC
>CANJVS010000300.1 GCA_947477755.1 Verrucomicrobiaceae bacterium
AATGACCGGCCAAGTTGATCATGTCGGAAACGAGGGCTATCCCGGTCACTCTGGGCCATTGGTAGGGTTTTTTGTCAGCGAGCTTGCCGATGGAGGCGAAGACATAGGCTGCCAGGTGGCGAAGTTCCCGGATTCGCATAAGGCCCGTGGATCGTGGAAACTGGTAGGGTTTGACCGAGGGCTGAGAACCTTCGTTGCGCCGCGAAAAGTCAGTCACTCCCTTGGCCTCCCACTTCAGGCCCAGCTGCGGAAAGAGCCAGGTCGCGTAGTCGCGCACCAACCAGGCGGGCAGCACACCTCGTGTGCGTTTCCATTCATACGGTTTTGGCTTCGGAGCACTCATGCGCAAGGTCTTACCGGACGACGGCTCTCGGGACGTATTCGGTGGTTATCGAGGTCAGCCAGAGCGACTTGTCGAGAAGCTGCTCAGATTGAATGCCCTTGAGAGACCAGCCCCAAGGCCAGTTGAAGGTGAAGCCAGCGCTGGAATACCAGGGAATGGCGAAGATGTCCTTTACCGCCGGCGCATTTGCGGGCGTGAGGTGACCTGGTAGTTTGTCCGTAGGCGGTGGGTTCGAGGACAGAAAAGTGTCCACGACCACGACGCGGCTGCTATCAAGGTTCGTGTAACGCTGGTCGGTCCAGCCGGTGAAGATGCCCAGCTCATTGCTGAAGGTCCATCCAGTGAGGCTCAGCGTTGTTGAGGCATTGACCGGCTGGTTATTGACGGTGATGCGGCGCTTTCGGACCTTCGGCGTTAGAAGCCCCTTGCAGTCCAATGAGACCCTCCAGATGTGACCGTTCAGATCCTCCTTTTCGAGGCCAATGATCCACATGGTGGCGAAGCCAGGTGCTAAGCCTCCCTGACTGAACTGCTCAGGTCGTGTAGTCAGCACGTCCATCGGTCCCTCGTCCCAACCTTCCTCAGGCTGGCGAATGCGGTTGGCCTCGATCTTGTCGGCAGATCGCGCGAGGCCATCGCACTGAAGCCGGTGAATGAAGACAGGGCCGTCAGGCTTGGTTTGGACTTCCTTGATCCGCATGTTCGGCCTGCGAGGCGGCGGGCCGCCGTGGTGAAAGGTGTCTTCCCGGTCGGTCTGCCAAACCTGCACCGTGCTGTCCAAACCATAAGGGCGGATCACAAGGTCCTCTGGTTCGAGCTCGAGGATGCGCGGGCCGTGTTCAATGAAAGCGGCAGGGTTCATTTAAGGGCCTCCAAGATTTGTGGCAGGATCTGAGCAACCATCTGCGCTGCCTGTTGGGTGGTGCCGTTCTCGGCGGGCGTCTTGTCGCCGGCGGCATTTTGAGCCGCCCGCTGTGCAAGCGGGTTGTCCTGGCCTCCTCCCTTGAGTCCGGGCATAAACCGGTCGTAGGAATCCTGAACGCGGGACCTCGAATCATCGACACGCTGCAAGGCGCGATTCCGAGCATCCTCAGCAGTACCCTGGCTCAGAGCGGAGTATCCCTGGATTCGCTTCCGTCCATCCCCATCCCCATCCCTTGAGGCCGCCTTTTCCTCCAGAGCACTCTTTGCCTGAGCGATGCGGAGGGATTCCTGCATGGACAAGCCGGTCTCCTCGGCAATGCGCCGGGCCTCCTGCTGGATGCCGGCCTGACGCTCCAAGGCATCGGCTTCCTTGTTTCGGCCACGAGAACGCAGTTCCAGCACCTGAAGCTCACTGGACAGCCCGGCCTTGGCGATGCTCTGCTGGCTGGTCTTTTCCGCTTCAGCTTGCTGCTGTTGGTCCTTCTCGGAGGTGATCTGCTGCTCCAAGGAGAGGATGTCCCCAAGCAGTTTCTGGCGCTGAAGTTCAAGCTGAAGAACTTCCTCGGTATCCTGCCCCCCCTTCCCCTCCATGTAAGCCTTGTCACGTGCGGCCTTCATTCTGGCCTCGATGTCGGCGACGTTCCCCTTGGCAAGTTCCAGGTTTTCGTCGGGCGTGAGTTGTTGTTTTAGATTTGCATCTTTGGACTGGTTGATCTGCTCGCGAATGCCTTGCATGCGCTTCTCCTGGGCTTCGAGTTCCCTCTGTCCCCGCTCGATGCTGTCTGCTGCTTCCTTCTGAGCAGCGGCGATTTTCCGCGCCCAGTCGGCCGCCTCGCGTGCGGCGGCACGCTGCTTCTCCTGGGCAGCCGCGGCCTCCTCGGACTCGACTTTGGACTGAGCCAGAGCCGATGCAGCCTGCTCAACCCGTTCGGTAAAGCTGCCGTCAAGCCCACCAAACAGGGCAACACCAGATACGGCTGCAAAATCGGCCAGGCCGAGGAGGGCTTGCGCCGACCATGCCTTGAGCTTGAGCAAACCGCTGTCCAGCTGGTCATTGAAGTCAGCCAGTCGCTGAACCTGCTCAGCACTAAGCACAGGTGTGTCTGCAAGCGCCTGGAGCTCTTCCCGGCCCTGCATGAGCAGAGGGATCAGTTCGGCACCGTTGCGCCCCATGAGGTCGAACACCTCGGCAAACCCCTCTCCACGGCTTCGAGCACTGATGAAGGCTTCGGAGAGCGCCATGACCTGCTCCTCCAAGGACATTGATCTCAGGCTGGAGGCGCTGACGCCGAGCTGCTTGAGGGCATCGGCGGTCTTCTCGCTGTTTTCCGCCTCTGCCAGGGACCGCGTGAGCTTGGAAACGCCTTTGACGAGGGTTTCCACATCGCTGCCGGAGAGCTTCGCCATCGCACCGAGACGTTGAAGGCTCTCGACACTCGTGTTGAGCTGGACAGAGAGATCCCCGAGACGATCAAACTCGTCGATGACCGATTTGAGTCCAGCCAGAGAGCCGACCGCAGCAGCCATCTGGCCAAAGCCACCAACCACGTCGGCGCTCATCGCTTTTCCAAGAGTGCTGCGAGCACGATTGGCAAAGCCCGACAGAATGCCCTGAGCTTTAGCAGCCCCGGCCTGCAGGTCCGTGTTATCCCAGCCAAGTTCGACTTTTGGTGCTGCCATCGCAGGCAGCACAGGATGTCAATGGAACCGATGGCGCACTCGCGACCACCATCGTCCGGTTTCCGACAATCTGCGGTCAGGCCACAGCATCGACTCACCTTCCATCAGTCGCAGCGCATGGACATAGGCACGCCCTCGGGAGAGCGGCAGTTGCCAGCGAATGTAATCTTCGGTCCAGCCCGTGCCGCGCGCAATCACTACCACGTATTGCGCCTCCGACACGGGCAGGGCTAGTTTCCCAAGTCGCCTCGCTCGGAAGGTTCGGGCACGGCCTTGTTGATGCCGGCCTCATTGAAGATTTGCAGAGCGAGATTCACGGCGGCCACATGCTTCGCTCGCGGCACATTCACGTCACCCCAAGCCTCGATAGTTTCCAGGAACAGAGGCAGATCGGCACGCACCATCCGCCAGTCGGCAGGCTCGTGACTGCACAACCAAAGGATCTTGATCGCGTCCGCCAGGAAGGTGGTGAGCTGCTCCAAGGTTTTGGACAACGGCAGTGCTCCATCGGCTGCACGCAGCTTGTAGAACAAGGCCTCGCGCCCTGAGCTGTAGCCATGAAGCACTACCGGCTGGAAACAGCCCTTCTGCTCGATCCAAACAGGCCATGTGTGCTCGGCATCAAAGGCGTTTTCTCGCTCCGTCTGAGCTGCGTTGAGGACCGCTTCGGGCACATTGTCCCGATGAACCTTGCGTGCAGGTTTCTTCGTCGGCTCGGGATCGAGCTGGAGTTTGGATGGTGATGGTTTCATGCGATTCGGAAATGGCGTTGCACCCGGTCGAGCATGTCATCGCTCGCCTGCTCGGAAACAAAAGCGGAGCGCAGTGAGCGAGGCTTGCGCAGCAGCACTCGACGACCTGTAGCATGGAGATGCCGAAGGATTTGATCATACACACATCGGGCGTTGTAAGCGCTGACCAGCGGGTGCTGGGTCTGTTCCAGGCGACCCTCACGGAGTTGCTGGAGGAGTGCTTGAGCATCATGCCGCATCCATTCACCGCTCGGAGCCTTCACCGAGTGCCCGAAGCGCGGCAGTCGGAACAGTCCGTTCTCATGCTCAATCATGGGGATACCAATCACACCCAGCGCGGCAACCAGCCCAGCATCGGTGGTTTCGATCAGTTCATCTGCCCCACGCAGGCTCTGCAGTTCATCGCCATCTGTGTAGATCGTAGCGTGATCATCACCGACCAACGTGAGCCGAATACGATCTTCGTTGCGCAACGAAGATGCGATCATGTTGGCGTTGTGACAGGCGCGCAGCCCACACAGAAAAGGATGCAGCGGATCAGCCTGCTCCAGGCTGCCTGAATGCCAGTCGTTGTTCAGAGCATCCGTGGTCAGGGCATTCCAGAGCGACTGAAGGCCGAGATAGAACGTTGTCACTTCTTCGCCACTGCGTTCATCGAGCACCACATCCGTGCGGATCGAAAACCCCAGGGCTCCCAGGCAGGATGCTAGGCTCAGGCTGTGAGTGGGCCACCAGCCTTCGATCATGGCGCGATGCCTGGGAACATTTCAGCGGTGAAGCTGACCTGGGGTTCATCCGTGTCGCTCAGTTCGCGTGTCGGGTCCTTGTAGATGATCTTGCCTTCGGTGG
>CANJVS010000301.1 GCA_947477755.1 Verrucomicrobiaceae bacterium
GGCGGAGGCAAGATTCGTTTTTCGGTGGGCGGGTCATCCGCCTCTTGTGCGGATACACTGCTGTTGGACTGAGCCGCTGCGTGCGTTGGATTGCCTTATTGGAGTTTGTGTCTGACGCCTTCTTGGTTGCTGCTGTGCTCACGCTCTGCTGTGATCTGGTTGGCGGATTTGATTTCCCTTACCAATGGTTCGACGTGGCTCTTGTTCGCGTCTTGGTCGCTCGGTTTTGGCTCTCTGCATCGCTGACTTGCATGGTGGGTGCGCGGGCCTTCGATGTTGGCCTGCGTGGCTGCGTAGCGGTGGATCGGTGATGACTTCAATGGCTTCATCAGTGCGCTTTCATGTGCTGTCGTCGGGCTCGGGTTTGAGGTTGCGAAGGGACGGACACTTCATCACTCCAGCGGACAGCCGTGCAGTCCTCGTAGGACGAGTGTGGCCTTGGCCCGCTCGTCTCTCAGCGGATCGCCGACACCAAGCCACCAAGATCCTGATCTCAAGCGTCATTTCGCGCCACCTCCCTGCACTCCAATGTGGTCGGGACGAGCGCTCTGCCGCCGCTCAAAAGCGAATTGGTCAGGCTATCGAACCGCAAAAAACAGCGCATCCATTGCGCGCCTGCTGCGCCTCAGCCCATTCCAATCCTTTGGTGGTTAAGCTCATTTCTTCCTCCAGATCACGAGGCTCGTGCCTCGGATATTGCGAAGTCCGAAATGCTCGCGCTGCTCTAACTCTTCCAAAGCTTTAGTCACTCCTTCCCATATCCCGTAGTCGTGCCATATAATAACCCCACCGGCTTCAACGAGGGCCATAGCCGCACGAGTGTCGGATAGCGCGTAATCATAGGAATGAGAGCCATCAACGAATACCAACGAGCATGAACCCTTGTATGGCGAATAGTCGAACGTCGCGGAGTCCCCATGCAGCTGATGAATTCGAGAAATCTCCGCGGAGTGCTTGCTGCGATACTGCTCGTAACGACTACCCGGAGCCAACTTCTCAACCATGTGACGTTCCCCGTCGGCTAACTGATACTTCGGCGCTTGGTCAGGAGGTAGGTCTAGAGTGTAAATACGACAGGTGCCTGGTGCGTTGAGAGCAAGGTTCAGAGTCGTCCGCCCATCGAAAGTACCTATTTCAAAGAGGGTCGAACCTTCTCTGCAGCCGGCTGCGAGCGCCGAAAGAAT
Source organism: Verrucomicrobiaceae bacterium (assembly GCA_947477755.1). Taxonomy (GTDB): domain Bacteria; phylum Verrucomicrobiota; class Verrucomicrobiia; order Verrucomicrobiales; family Verrucomicrobiaceae; genus Prosthecobacter. Next base: position 1,185 of record CANJVS010000301.1, read on the forward strand.
GGCAAGCTCGCTGATGCGCACGTTCCCGTTCTCTTTCTTGTGCTCCCACACCCGAGGCACTGAGACTTTTACGCAATCCGCCCAACAAACCTCAGGAAGTATGGTTGTCTGGAGAGCACTGTCTTGCTTGCCTCTAATGCGACGGGAAAACCTTCGCCAGCGGCGAGAGATTGATGAAAACGGCAGGTAAATGCGCGTGGCGTAGAATCCGTGGTATCTCTCTTTCATAAAAAACGTTCGTTGCCGAACGTTGATGCTCTGGCACGCGGTGGGGCGGCGGTCAACTCAAACGAAAGGCGAGAAGGAGGAGATGGCGCGGCCCATGCGACGGGCAAACATTGCAGGCCACGGGAAGCATGAGGCGTGACACCTCCAGGCCAGCGGCGATAGACAATGCTACACCAGAATCCCAACGTGTTGCCAGCAGCGCTTTTGTTGAACGAGTTCGCTGCGCTCAAGCGCTTCGCGGCCGTCGGGATTGGGGGGGTGATTCGAGAGGGTTTGGTATGCGTTCGAACCTTGCATGAGCTGGAGGTGTGCAGAGCTTGACGGTCCTATAAAAACATCAACTGTTTCTTCTGCTGAGCCTGTGCCAGGTGCGGTGACCGCACTGCGGACACTTCATTAGGGAGAAGGTGCGTGGACTACCTGAGGCCTTCCAACGGATACCGCCCAAGTCCCAGATGGACCGCGCGAATCCGCATGAACATCGCATCATCCACGTACGTGAATCGGCTTCCATGCTCTCAGCCCATTTCCTTGGCAGAATGTTAACGAAGAACCTTTGAAGAGGTGACATAAAAGTGGTGTGGCACCGCCTAAAAATGCTAAGAGGCTGTTGCTGGCATTCGTGGTGTGTACGCGTTCATGTTCTGTGGATCAATGTCCGCCGCATTGGTTGCTGGCTGTGATCGAAAGCTGACGTGTGTATCTATCAATCCAGGTGATGAAGCTAGTCCACATCATTCCCGATGCGGCTCTTCATGAAGGGAGCGCGGGCACTCCTGCCCGCTCGTCTCTCAGCGGTTCGCCGACGCCAAGCCACCACGATCGTGACCTCAAGACGGTCATCCATCATGTCGCACCAAACACATAAGCACGTCCCTGAGTTAAAGCTGGGGTGATCCTGCGGTGCAGGCTCTGCGGGATGGTTGCGCTTAATTGACGCAGCTCATCGCGGCAAGGCAGTGTTCAACGAGAGGGGCATTTGCTGGCTCGTTCCTCGCAGCAATGCACTCTTTAATGTTAGGCCTTGCGGTCATTCGGATTGAAACTCTTAGCCATCCGCACCACGGGAAGAGCGGGACTCTCGGTAAGCGGAACCTCGTAACGCTCAGCAACGGTGTAACCGAACGAAGCATAAAGCGGCTCGCCTGCGAGCGTGGCGACAAGAACGGCATCGCGGAAGCCAGCGGCGCAGATAGCTGACTCACAGGCGGAAAGAATGGAGCGACCAATGCCGCGGCGTGCCCAATCGGGATGAACGAAGAAGGCACGGATGCGAGCCGGGTCGCGCTCCGGGTCGAGAGCGGAATCGGCTTCGGTTCGTGCGAGGTCGCCGCCAAAGACTGCGCGGCGGCGACTCCAGCCACCGCAACCGACAATATGCCCGGAGCGCTCGACGATGAAGTAGGTGCCGTCGCTGATAAGCTGGCGGTCCACGCCGAAGACGGGGCCAAGCGCCGCCTCCATCTGCGCGGACGAATAGAAGGGTGCCTGCAAGGAGCGCACGGAAAGTGGAATGAGAACCTCCAGGGTCTGGATGTCATCCTCCCGTGCAAGACGTATCGAAAACTCTTCATTCATGGGAATCGCCGAACTAGAGTGGCATTTGCTGGCTCGTTCCTCGCAGCAATGCACCCTTTAATGTTCGGCTTGTTGGTTCTCCGGAATTGCACAAGTAGAGGGTTCATGGTGATTCAGTGGGGCTGAATTGCTGTAACACACGGCGAAAAATCAAACAGACCAGGCCAAGTGTAAAGATGCCAACTCCAGATCGCATGATAGATGACGCAATACCGGACTGTCGATCATAGTTGGCTTGGAGGACTGGCGTTGGATCCTGATAAGGTATCCCGGCAAACATGACATCGTAAATAAATCCTCCAATCAAGAGGAGGATGCCAATTGAGATCAAATAGAGATGCCAGTTCTTCTTTATCTTTTGATTCTGCCTAACAGTTTCTTATTCTGCGCACACGCGCATAGATATGACTCTTTATGTCACGAGAATGATGGTTTTGACAAGATGGATGACGTGGAGCATGCGATTGATGCGCGGTAGACCACGGATCCGTTGGAGTGGTGGAGCGCGAGTTTCGTAACTCGCCTGTCTTTCACGGAGTGTGGCAGGCCGCAGAAGCCTGTGTTGTGGGAGGGTGTGGGTTAGCGGAGCCGTGGGTGCAGAAAGTGGCGAGTAGGCTGCGCCATACTCGCGCTCCGTGGTGGGATGTGCAGGGTGTGCCAACGAGGCGGTTTGGCACGGATTCATAGCAGGGTGGGGGTGCTGACGGAAAGATTTAGCAAAGGGCGTTACATTCAGCCTGATCGCATCGTACTTCAGGTCATGCGTTTTTGTCCTCTTCTGCCCATGCTTTGCCTGTCTGCCGCCGGGTCGGTCATGGCTGCGGTCGAGGCACCGAAGGAAACGGTCGTGGAGTTCAAGGCTGCGCCGCATGATTACCTGGCGCACACGCCACGGGATCGCTTCACCGGCCTGCTGCCGCGACTCAACTCAGGCGAGATCAAGCTCGACACGACGGACGATAAAACGTTTCTCACCAGCCTGCTCAAGGCGCTGGATGTGCCGGTCAGTTCCCAGATCCTGGTCTTCTCCGCGAGCTCGCTGCAAAGTGAAATCATCAATCCGCGCAATCCGCGTGCGCTCTATTTCAATGAGGACACCTACGTCGGCTTTGTCCCCGGCGGGAAGGTGGAGGTGATCAGCATGGACCCGACGCATGCGGCCACTTTTTACATCTTCGACCGGCTTCAGCGCGGCGGCCCTCTGCCGCTGATCGGTCGCTCGGAGAAGTGCTTCAACTGCCACGCGGGCAATGCCACGCACCGCGTGCCCGGCCTGATCGCGGAGTCGGTGCTGCCGATGCTCAGCGGAGCCAGCCTGGAGACCTATCGCCGGGATGAGCAGGGACATCAGATCCCTTTGGAAAAGCGTTTCGGCGGCTGGCACCTGACTGGCGGGCATCATCTCACCGACACGCATGCCAATCTCATGGGGGCCACGCGCGCTTCCGGCAGTCTTGAAAAGGTGCCTGTTGAGCCCGGCAAGATGTGGGACATCGACCGCCACCTGCTGCCCACCAGCGACATTCTTCCGAACCTGATCCACGAGCATCAGA
>CANJVS010000302.1 GCA_947477755.1 Verrucomicrobiaceae bacterium
GCCTTGCCGTCCATCGGACGTGCGGCTGATCAACTTCCTTCGAGGCGCCTGCTCGCCATCCATGTGCCGCTGGGAATGATGCCGGCGTTTTTCTTCCCGAAGACTGGCGAGACATCAAGCGCCTACCTCAATCTGCTGGCTGCGCACAAAGGTCACTTCAGCACCTTCGCTGGCATCTCCCACCCGGGGGTGGATGGAAATCATCACGCTGGGCAGTGTTTCCTCACCGGAGCGCCGCATCCAGGTCAGCCGACCTTTCGAAACAGCCTTTCACTCGATCAACTCGTCGCTGAGAAGATCGGACTCGATACACGATTCCAGTCGCTCGCGGTTTCGGTGCGGAAGGGCGAGCACTATGCGGACTCCATTGCCGTATCGCGTTCAGGTGTCGTTTTGCCCTCAGAGACGAGTGCCGAGAGACTGTATCGCCGCCTTTTCGTCGCTGGCACAACGGAAGAAAAAGCCGCCACGATGCGACGAATCGAGGCGGGTGGCAGCGTGCTCGATCTGATTCTCGACAAGGCCAGGCGCCTCGAAAAAAGCGCCGCACCTCAGGATCGCGAGCGACTCGATCAATACTTCCAAAGCGTGCGCGAACTCGAAGGCCGGCTGCAGCGTAACATTGAGTGGGAAAACTGTCCGAAACCGAAAGTGGACTACCCGCAGCCCAAGGACATCGCCGATGCGAACGAGGTCATCGCGAGATCGAAACTCATGTTTGACCTCATCCGCCTCGCCTTGCAGACCGACAGCACGCGGGTGGTCACACTCTCGCTCAGCACCTTCTCCGTTGTCCCGCACGTGCCCGGTGTGAAAAATGAAACGCACGGCCTCACCCATCACGGCAACGAGCCGGAGAAGATCGCCGAACTGCGCAAGATCGAGGAAGCCCAGATGGTCGCCTTTGCCAGCCTGCTGCAAAGCCTTCGCGACGTGAATGAACCCGGCGGCACCCTGCTTGATCACACGCAAGTGCTCTATGGAAGCTGTCTCGGCAATGCGAACTCCCACAGCAATCAGAACCTCCCGCTCATTCTGGCTGGCGGCGGATTCAAACACGGCGGCCACCACCGCTTCGACGAGCAAAACAACAAGCCCCTCGCCAACCTTTTCGTCAGCATGCTTCAGCGCCTGGGCATCGAAGTGGATAAGTTCGCGAGCAGCACAGGGTCAATGACGGGAGTGGAGATTTGAAGCGTAACGCATGTCGAGTTTTTGATGCCTCTTCGTAATCACAAAACATCCACCATGAAAATCAGCCTGCTTCTCACCGCGTTCGCCGTCACCACCGCACACGCGATCGACTTCCCTCACATCACTGCCGAGCCTCAGAAAACGGGTTGGCCGCTCACTGCGGAGGAACGCGCCTACGTGATCGATAAACCGGAACATGATCGGCGTCCCGGACGCGAGTCGAACAAGCACCTGCCAAAGCTCTGGCCCATGGTGCCATGCGCGGGCTATTTTGGCGGCGATTCATGGCTGAAGCTGCATGAGGCGCATGTGAAGACGGCGCAGGAAAACAAAGGCCCCATCGACGTGCTGCTCGTCGGCGACAGCATCACGATCCAGTGGGGCGAGTCGTGGAAGAAGCACTTTCCGGACCTCAAAGCGGTCAACATCGGCATCGGCGGCGACAAAACGCAGAACGTGCTCTGGCGTCTCGATCACGGCGGTGTCGAAGGCCTCCAACCAAAGGCCATCGTGCTCATGATCGGCAACAACAACATGTTTTTCACCCCCGAGACCGGCATCGAGGCCGCTGCACTCGGCATTCAAACGTGCATGAAGAACCTGCGCGAGAAATTCCCCGCCGCCGCCATCGTTGTTGCGAAGATTCTGCCCGCGCATGCCCCGGGCAATCGCTTCCACGAAGACATCAGGAAAACGAATGCCGCGCTCGATCCGCTGAAGCTCGACAGTGAACCCAAGGTGAAGGTGCTCGACCTGTGGAGCGACTTCACCAATGCCGATGGCACGATCAAGAAAGACCTCTTCACGCCGGACAACATCCACCTCTCAGCCGCAGGCTACGCGGTGTATGCGCAGCGACTGAAGCCGCTGCTGGAAAACAAGTGACTGAGAAAGACTCAAGAATGAGGGCGGGCGAATCTCCGAATCTCATGGATTCACGACGTTTCCATTCGGCTAAATTACGGCTGTCAGTCTCGCTTCACCCTGCTTCAAAAGCGCGCCATGAGGCTCCTCTTTACTCGGTCACCTGCACCTCAGTGATTGCCACTTGCCGCCGCTGTGACGCTCAAACCCAACATCCTCTTCATCTTCGCCGATGACCAAGCGGGTGTTTGATTGCCCATAGCATCACGAGCATTGCGAAAATAGTTGGTTGCGAAAAAGAAGAAAAGCCGGGTCACGGGGGTATTTTCTGCACATGCGTTTTTTCTTCCCCCCTTGCAGCCTTGGGCTTGCCGCGCTCCATCTCAGCGCGATGAGCGCTTGGGCTGTGGATGTGTTCCGCGACCAGGTGGAGCCGATCCTGCGCCGGCGCTGCTATGAGTGCCATTCGCACGCGGGCAAGATCAAAGGCGGTCTGGCGCTGGACTCGCGCTCGGGTTGGGAAAAGGGCGGCGAAAGCGGTCCTGCGCTGGTTCCCGGCGCGGTGGAGAAAAGCCGGCTCATCAAGGCGGTGCGTTACGCGAATCCTGATCTTGAAATGCCACCGAAGGCGAAGGTGCCCGCCAGTGAGATTGCGATTCTCGAACAATGGGTGGCGGCTGGCGCACCCGATCCGCGTGAGGCGGTGGCGGTTGTGACAAAAAAAGGCGTCGATCTGGAGGCCGGACGCCGGCACTGGGCCTACCAGCCGGTGCGTGCTGCCGCGCCATCGCCGGTTCGCGACCGTGCCTGGCCGCTGAACGAAGTGGATGCCTTTCTTTTGGTTAAACTGGAGTCCGCTGGACTGAAGCCAGTCGCTGAGGCGGATGCGCACACCTGGCTGCGGCGGGTCACGTTTGATCTCACCGGCCTGCCGCCGACGGAGGCGGAGATTGCCGCGTTTGTCGCGGATCAGTCACCTCAGGCGCACGAGCGGGTGGTGGATCGATTGCTCGGCTCGCGTGCTTATGGCGAGCGTTGGGCGCGGCATTGGCTGGACCTCGTGGGCTACGCGGAACAGATCGGCACCGAGGGGAAAATCTTCGCCGAGCATGCATGGCGCTACCGGGATTACCTCATCGAGTCCTTTCGCGCGGACAAACCCTTCGACCGCTTCATTCGCGAGCAGATCGCGGGCGACCTGCTCCCAGCCGATTCGCCGGAGGTGCGGCGTGAGCAATTGATCGCGACCGGTTTTCTCGTGCTTGGCGATGTGGATATCAACGCGATCGACAAGCTGAAGATGGAACTCGATTTTGTGGACAGTCAGGTCAGCAAGGTGGGCACCGCCTTTCTCGGCATGACTCTTGGTTGCGTGCGCTGTCACGATCACAAGTTCGACGCCATCAGCCAGCGGGACTACTACGGTCTCGCGGGCATGTTCCGCAGCACCAAGACCACCTTCAAAACGCAGCACGGCATCTGGAGCAACGTCAATCGGTTGCCGCTGCCGGAACTGGCGGAGGACCGGGCTGCGGCGAGCGGGCACGAGAAGAGGCTGGCCGGCTGGAGACAGGAAAAACAGAAACTGGCGGCAGACTTGAAGACGCTCGGGGACAAGCCAGACGCTTATAACAAAAAGCGCCGCGCCGAGCTGGCCGCACAAATCAAGACGCTGGATGATCGCATCGCCCACGGCGAATATTTTCATCCTGGCAAGCCGCAGGCCCTCGCGGTGACGGATGTGGCGCAGCCTGCTGACATGCGCCTAACCATCCGTGGTAATCCGTATGCGATGGGTGACACGATGCCGCGCGGGTTCGTTCGCGTGGCGATGTGGGGCCCGCAGCCGCCAATCCCCACCAGGCAAAGTGGCCGCCTGCAACTGGCCGACTGGATCGCGGACGCGCGCAATCCGCTCACGGCCCGCATCGCGGTGAACCGTGTGTGGCAGAAGCTCTTCGGTGAGGGGCTGGTGCGCAGCGTGGATTATTTCGGCACCCGTGGCGAGCGGCCGAGCCATCCGGAGTTGCTCGATTACCTCGCGGATCGCTTTGTGAAGGAAGGCTGGTCGCACAAGAAGCTTATCCGCACGCTGGCGCTCAGTCGCGCATACCGTCTTTCAAGTGGGGAGGCTCCAGCAGATTCGGGGAGGCCAGCAGATTCAGAAAACAATGCATCTCAATCTGTGGGCTTTCCTGAATCTGTGGGAAAACATTCCCTCGACCCCGAAAACCGCCTGCTCTGGCGCATGAACCGCCAGCGGCTCGATGCCGAGTCCATCCGCGATGCGATGCTTGTGGCCAGTGGACGTCTTGCCGCGCCCGCCGGAGGTTCTGGCCTGCCGCTGGAGTTTCCCGAGAACATCAGCGGACTCCCCATCACACCCAAGAGCAACCACCCGCAGTTCAGCATCAAAACAGAGCGGTCTTCACAGAACTACGAGCGCACGCTTTACCTGCCGGTCGTCCGCACCGGCACGCAAC
>CANJVS010000303.1 GCA_947477755.1 Verrucomicrobiaceae bacterium
ACCGGTGACACTTTTGCCATGGTGAAAGGTGTGCTTGTGGATTCCGCCTCATCAGCGGCCGCTAAAATTCAGGCGGCCGGCATGATTGCCGCGGCTCCATTGAAAAAGGAGCAGTTCATTGAGATAGCTCCACTATTCGCCACGCTGGGACCGGTGGAATTGAAAACACTGTTGTCTCTGGTCCGACGTTCGAAAGACATTGATGTCGGCCGTGCCATCGCGACCGGGATTGCGAAAAATCCAGTCATCGCCAGCCAGCAGGAAAGCCACTACCGCACGGCGTTCAGCGATCTGCCACCTGACATTTTTGAGACGATCATCCATCACGCTTATGAAAAGGCTGACGTGGCAAGCGAAGCGAAGAAGCGGCAATTGGCCCCGCTGGCGGACAAGGCAGTAACAACCGGTGATGCCAAGGCCGGTCACGCCGGTTTTGCTTCAGGTAAGGGAACCTGCATGGCTTGTCACAAAATTGGTGAAGTCGGCCGGGCCATTGGTCCTGATCTCAGCAAGATCGGCGCAATTCGTACGGAGCGTGATCTTTTGGAAAGCATCCTTTTCCCAAGCAACACGCTGGCCCGCGACTATGAGGCCCATATTCTCGAAACCAGTGATGGTCAGTCGACGATGGGCGTGATCAAAAGCCACACTGCCGAAGGCTTGCTGGTTGTGGACATCGCCGGTCAGGAGAAAACATTGCCCCACACGCAGATCATCGGCGACACGACTCTTCCAACCAGCCTGATGCCGATGGGTCTGGATCAAACCATGCCGGAAAAAGACCTGCTCGACCTCGTGGCTTATTTGCGGAGCTTGCGGTGAACGACGACCTTGAAGGCACCGCCTGCACCATCGCTATCCATGATTTGATTCTTTGAAGCGCTGACTCGTGAGGTGATGAATTCAGCCTGCGTTTGAAAGCATGCTTCCTGCCAGCCCAGTGATTGAGCCCAGGCGCAGTAATCTGTGAAATTGATGTCTGCGGTGATGTCCTGCCTGCCGATGTTTTGGTAGATGGCTTGCCCCTCAAGCCGCTGATGCATTAGGTAGGCGCGCAGAGTGCCATGAGGGCGGCGGTGATAGAGGGCGGGGAAGACATCGCCATAATCGACGGTAAGCATCGCACCCTGCTCCCATGCCGGAGCCCAGCCGCGCAGCCAGTCACGAACGGTTGCATGGAGCTCGCAGCGTTGCTGCACGTGCTTCGGGGGGTGTTGAAGAGCTGAGAAATCTGAATCGGGAACAATGGGATGAAGTGACTCACGGGCAGTGCCATCCGGGAAGTCCACCAAGACCTCATGCCATTTACCTTCATGCCATTGAGCAAGCATGATGGGAAAGGCATCGAGCAGTTCATTGTGATAGATGAAGGCCTGGCCATCACAGGCATCTAACGCGTGATGCAAGTCATCATGCCAGCACACGGACTTGCCCAGGCTTTGTTTTTGCAGGCCGCGCAAACTCTCTGATGTCTCGACGATGTGCCACTGAAAGCCCCGTCGCCGCCACCACCCCAGCGATTGTCGGACTGTCGCCATCAGCATGCCATTGCCGGCACCGACCTCAATGATGTGGCGAACTTCAGGCATCATGCGCGCCTCGTCTTTGATCCATGAGGCTATGGCTTGCCCGAGTAGGGGTGAAAGGGTGGCTGTGGTGGAGAAATCACCGCAGGCTCCGATGGTCTGAATGCGTCGCGCATAGTAGCCGCGCTGCGGATCATGCAGTGCGCGGGCCATGAAAGACGAAAAGGGTTCGGGCATGGATAGATCAGATTCTGGAGTCTGCCGTAGGATAGGCACGTGCAAATTCAAGGCAATTCAGGGGTGGACATTGCGTGTCGGGACGCGCAATGATTCGTCCCTCATTTTTTTCCCCTAAACGACAAACCCTTACACCGCCCATGGACCCTGAAATGACGATGCTGGAATGTGAAGACGCGATGACCAGAGCTGTGGAGTACGCCATCCATGAGTTTTCGGCAGTGCGCACCGGCAAGGCCTCTCCGACACTGGTCGAAGGTCTCGATGTGCATGTGCACAGCTATGGTTCGCACATGAAATTGAAACAGTTGGCCATGATCAGCACGCCAGATCCGCGCCTGATTCGCATCGAACCCTTTGATCCGGCGACACTGCCCGACATCGATCGCGCGATCCGTGAATCACGGCTGGGCTTGAATGGCAGCATTGAGGGCAAGGTGATCCGCCTGCCTATTCCGGTGCTTTCCCAGGAGCGTCGCGAACAGATGGTGAAACTCATCAAGCAGATGGGAGAAGAAGCCAAAGTGCGGGTGCGCTCAGCACGTCGTGATGCGCTGGAGACGCTGAAGAAGGGTGAAAAAGATGGACTCATCACGGAAGACGATCTGCACCGTCGTGAAAAAGAGGTGCAGACTTTGACGGACAAAAAGATTGGCGAACTCGACCAGCACATGGCGAGCAAAGAGAAGGAAGTGATGACGGTTTGATTTTCCCATGTTCGCTCCTTCCAACTACCTCGACCTCGGTCACACGCAGCATGGGATCTTGTTTCCTGCCGGTGAGCCCGTGTGGACGGCGTTGACTCGGATTGAGTCCTATCTGGAGTTCCGGCTCCGGCGTGAGATCATGGCCGTGGTGCCACACGGCGTATTTATTGGTGAGGACGTATTCATTGATGAGGGCACCACGTTGGAACCGGGTGCCGTGATTCGTGGCCCGGCCTGGATCGGTAAGAACTGTGTGATCCGCTCCGGTTGCTACATCCGGGAAAATGTGGTGGTGGGAAATGGCTGCGTGCTGGGGAATTCATGTGAGTTCAAAAACTCTGTCATTTTCGACAATGCCGAGGTGCCGCATTACAACTACGTGGGGGATTCGATCCTGGGTTACAAGGCTCACCTCGGAGCTGGTGTCATCCTTTCCAATGTGCGACTGGATCGCGGTGAGGTGCGTGTGGATGATGGTAAAAAGAGCCATGCCACAGGCTTGAAGAAATTCGGTGCCGTGATCGGTGACTACGCCGAGATCGGATGCAACAGCGTGATCAACCCCGGTTCAATCATCGGACGTCGAAGCATTGTGTATCCACTCACTAGTTTCAGCGGTGTGCTGCCTGCGGAGAGCCTGCTCAAGACACGTCAGCAGCACATGGTTGTTCCGCGGACGTGATCAAGAATTTTGTTAGACCTCTGGCTTCGGCGCAGTCTGGGTGTTCAGAACTGTCATCGTTCCATTGAGTGTGCCGCCGGGCTCGATGGAGACGGATCTGAAACTGATGTCGCCGTTGACGGTGCCTTTGCGGCCGATTACCAGCGGGCCGTTGGAAACGATGTTTCCTGTGACGTTTGCCTGGATGTCGGCATCATCGGTGTAAATGGTGTTGATGAAGACGATTTTGGCACCCTTTTCGACGATGAAGCGCTTGCAACGCACCTCACCGATGATCGTGCCGCTGGTGCGGAAGATGGCATCCCCCGAGGCTTCAATGTTTGCCTCAATGATGCCCTGACAGCGGAGATCCTTGCACCGGATACTCCCGGTGGAGAGATGGCCTCGTTTGCGTACGATCAGGTCACCGCGTGTCTTGACGGCCTGGGTGGTGCGCATGTTGATGTCCAGATCCTCAAACGAGATGCCGGCACCACAGGCGGGGCAGTTGGCTGAGCGACATGACCGGCTGATTTTGGATTTGTTTCCGCAGTCGAAGCATTCGGCATCTTTGAAATATGAATTTCTCAGAGTTTCCTGATTCTTCGTCATCTGCGTTCCAGTTGCCACCGCTTCCGCGGTCGGATCAGTCTGTTCGGAACCGGGTTGTGGCATCTGCGCCAAGTCCCCCGTGGGCGATCCCGCAGATTGCGCGGTGGCGGCAAGTTGCTGCTTGATAAAGACGCCGAAGCCACCTTCTTCAGCTTCAGTTTCCGTGACAGGCCGGATGAGCTCCGAAGTCTCTGACATTTCAGTGGCAGACCGGTTCTCCGGCTGCGTCACTGGATTCGGGGCGGGTGAACTCTCCGCGGCTCCCGGTCCTGAAGTTTGCAAGGCACCATCGTCAACCGTTCCACCCGCGTGACCTGCCTCCTTCGCTATGACTTGTCTGCCTGAAATCGAAAGATGAACACCGCACTTTTTACAAAAGGTCGAAACAACCATGCGCGGCTCAAACTGAGCCGCGCCGCAGGAAGGGCATAACACTTCGATCTGGCCCCTGGGTGGTGCCGGTCGACCACTTTTCTTGCCGAAAAGTCCTCGGAGGAACACTCAGGTGAAAGGTCGTGAGTTAGGATTGGGACGTCGCAGCCGGGGCTGCTGCCACAGTGGCTGGAGCTGCAGCTGTTGATGCTGCAGCTGTTGATGCTGCAGCCTTTGCTGGTGCTGCCGGCGTTGCTGCAGGTTTGGCTTCAATTTTTTTACCGACGGCTGATTTACCCATGAATGTGGCACCTTCCTCGATGGACAGGGCACCGGCACTGATGTCGCCGACGAGGATGGCGCTGCTTTTAAGCGAGCAGCGTTCCACCACATTGATGTTGCCTTCGATCTTGCCGAAAATGACC
>CANJVS010000304.1 GCA_947477755.1 Verrucomicrobiaceae bacterium
ATCCGGGGCCGCCGATGAAATGAATGACAGGGGAGATGAAATGCTGATAACCACGAATGAGGATGCGAACAACCAGTCTCATGGGGCGGAGACAACGGGTTTCAGAAAGAGGCCCTGACGCTTTGCCAGCCTAACCCAGTCTTCCTCCAAGTCGGCATAGTCTGCCTCGGGAGCTCGCCAGCGGGCAATGGTGACAAACATCCATCCTGGGGCAATTTCCGCCCGATGCTCACGAATGATTTCACGCATCTGTCGGCGGAGGCGGTTTCTAGTGACAGCATTGCCCAGCCGCTTTCCAGTGACCAGGCCGAACTGAAATTCAGTCAGCGTTTCGACCTTCAACATGGCCAGCACATAGTACCGGCCTGCTTGGCTCCTTCCATTCGCCTTAATGCAGGCAAAGTCGCGAGACTCCTTCAGATGAAGGCGGGATGGAAGGCGCATAGATCAGGGACGCCGAGAATCCCCAGCACTAACCGTGCTGCTGGACGTGGCGCTTGTAATGAACTTCCACACCGACTGGCACAAGGCGCTTGCGTCCCTGGCGGCGGCGGCGGCGGATGATGTCACGGCCGTTTGCGGTTTTCATTCGGGCGCGAAAACCGAACTGACGCTTCCGGGTGCGCTTGGAGGCTTGATAGGTTCTTTTTGGCATAATCGTGTAGGATGGTGGAAGGCAGTCTGAGAGTCTGTGGCTGGATGGGCAGGGATTCCAAAAAATACCGAGCCCTGGCAACAGGGGGGCAGAGACTACGCGGACGCACTCTCTTGTCAAATGCGTGGTGCATACCATCAGCAACTTATTCACAGTTGCCCCGTGGTTCTTGGGGAGTCTGAGTCGGGACTATGGTGGTTGTTACGGCAATTCAGGGTTCGGCACCTTCGGAACGGAGGGCTTTGCTGCATTCGCTGCCAGCGATTGCCTTGCTTTTCGGGTGGGTAGGGATTGGTGACCTGATCGATTTGCTCTGCTGCTGGACACCACACGGTTCAGTGATTTGGGTTTGGGCGAAGACGAAAGCCTTTGATCGGGGTGAATTGACGTCAGGCGGTATGAAGGGGGCTGTTGGGATGTGATGACATGTGGCCGGGGCGCATGGCGTGGTTACAGCAGGTTCAAGGCTGCGGCACGAACTGAACGTCAGTGCTGCGATCGGCAGAGGTCATCTGTGCGTCTATTGCCAGAGCCGGTGCGGACTGGCTGAGCACGCTGCCATGTCATGGATCTGGGCGGCGTCTAACATACTAATTCATCGCTCTCTGCCGACGCAAAGTCCATCTGCAGCAGCGCCACAAACAGAATTGGCGCTGGGGAAATGCGACAAAAATACTGCAAAAGTGTGGGGGTGATTTTGGATGCAATCTTTGCTGTGATCGCGGCCAACGGTGCCAACATCGTGCACAAGGTTGTCTTTTTCAGGTATTCGATTCCGATCAAGTCAGCGGCTTGGTCCCCATCTTGATAAGCTTAGTTTCACCCAGAGAATGTCGCTAAAGCTTTTGGTTTCAGCACGCCATCTGCACCGGTTCGGAGATGAGGGATGGTTGGCGATTGATTCACTTAACTCATTTCTGTTCGGGATGGACGCCACCGCATGCAGTGCCACCCTGCAAGAATATGAAAATCAACTTGGCTCAGGCAAGAATGCATCTCGGGATGATTTCCAAAAGCCGTGTCTTACTCAGTTGGAGTTGCCTGACTTTGGTGTGTCTGTGCAGTGCGCTCGCTGTCGCGCAGGCGCAGGGACCGGCAAGCCGCTTCGTTGCCCCTGATGATGCGAGCATCGGTTACTCGGACTATGTGCACATGGAGTTCGTGCCGTCTCCGGTGGCGCCGTCCGCCAGGTTGGCGCGGTTTGATCGTGTTCTCGACATTCCCGGCAAGGGTTACCGCTGGGACAACCCTGGAGTGCGCATTCGTTTTCGCACCAATGCGACCAGCGTGAAGGCGCTGCTTTATTTCAATGAACTCCACACGTCCGCCAGCGCGCGTAACAGCAACGGACTCTATCTCATTGATGGGTCAGGCAAATTGGGGTGGACTTTTCATACCAAAACGGCCCAGACCAGGCGCGCTTCCGAATCAGTGGCAGTGACGATGGCTGCAGGCTGGGTTTCAGGTTTTCACAATTACGAACTGATCCTGCCTTATGGAGATTCTGTCGATTTTCAGGGCGTTGAGGTCAATCCTGAAGCCCGCTTTGAGGCACCGCCCGCGCGACCGGCGCTGCGTTACCTTGCATATGGGGATTCGATCACACACGGCTTCACTGCCAGTTCGATTGACAAGAGCTACGCTTATCTGGTGTCGAAAAAGATGGGCTGGCAACTGGTGAACTTGGGATTGGGCGGCCGCGCTTCAAATGTGTCCGATGCCAGGGTGGTGACTTCACTCAAGGCTGATGTGATCTCGGTGCTCATGGGGGTGAACGACTGGCAGGGCGGCGGATCGCTGAAACGCTACCGTTCCAACATGATGGGATTCTTTGACGCCATCCGCGCCGAGCAAGCCAACGTGCCGATTTATTTTCTGACCTCATTGTGGGTGCCTCCGTCGTGGAATCCGAAAGGGCAGGTGGCCGATCTCGAGAGCTATCGCCAAGTGGCCCGTGAAATCGTTGCCGAGCGCAATGATGCCAATCTGCATCTCGTCGAGGGCACTGAATTGATCGATCACAATGCCGCCTTGTTCGATGTCACCCCCGTGCATCCCAACGACAAAGGTTTCGCTCAAATGAGCGAACGGCTCTCCGCTCAAATGCAGCGGCCTGCGAATTGACTCGTGAAGAGAGACTGGGGCCTCTGGCGGCAATTCTTCGAAGCGGTTTTTCCGCGAGCCATCCTGCTCGGCATTAAACCGAGAAAAGTTTGCGCCAACTCCTGCTTTTTCACTGGAATAGTAAAGCTGCGCTTGTCTCTCACGTATGTATGGTGCCATTCAGAATCATGAAAACTCGCTTTCCACTCCTGCTCGTCCTAGTTACTCTTGCCACCACTGCCTGCGCGGAGGACAAGAAGCCCGCAGCCTCAGATAAATCCATGATCAAACCCGAAGTCACCCTCAGCGAACAGGAATGGAAGAAGCGCCTCTCGGAGGAACAATACCGGGTGACCCGCACAGCGGGCACGGAGCCTTCCTTTGGCAAAGTGTATGAGGAGTTTGAGAAGCAGGGTGAGGGGACTTATTTCTGCATCTGCTGCGGAGCTGAACTCTTCACCTCCAAAGAAAAATTTCATTCTGGCTGCGGATGGCCATCCTTCTATGACGCGTCCACCGCTAAGAACGTCCTTGAGCGCACGGACACGTCCCACGGCATGGTCCGCATTGAAACCCTCTGCAAGCGCTGCGGAGCCCATCTCGGTCACGTGTTTGAAGGGGAATCTCTCTCCGCCAACACGCCAACCAAACGGCGTTTCTGCATCAATGGTGTAGCTCTTAATTACGTCCCCAAAGGCGGCACGGCCCCCAAGCTCCTCGAACTCGGCACTTCTGCCGTTGAGAAGAAGAAAGAAGAAGTCGCCAAGGAAGCTGGCGTGGAAGTGAAGAAACCCTGAGCCCGCAACACGGGGAGGCGGAGTGAGGAACGCGCGCGAGTGCGACTTCAGCCTGCCGTCCTTTAACTTAAAACCAAGTTTCAGGTTTTACGTTCCAAGTTCTCTGAATCAGGGCGTTACGAGATACTGCCAGCACACTCAAAAGGTGAGGATTGCAGCGTTCACCAATCGTTGACTTTCACGTCGTGAAACTTTGAACCTGAAACTTGAAACAGGATTCTAGGTTTAACTGGGGTTGGTCGGGCAGGCGGATGATCGTCGTGACTTTGCAATCACTCTGAGGATTTCATCCGTCATGAACTCCCGGGTCACTGAACGACCTGCTCGAACGGGGCTATCAGGTACACGTTCCATTGGACTCTGAATGCCAAACAAACAACGCGGATGCCTTTCGACATCCGCGTTGGGTGATTGAGGGAACTGTCTGACCGATTACTCGGCGGAAGCAGCTTTGGACTTCTTTGTCGCTGCTTTCTTCTTGGGAGCGGCAACCACTTCAGGCTCAACGGTGACAGGGGTCACTTCAGCTTCGACGGCTTTCGGTGCGGCTGGCACATAGGCGTCAACCCACTCGATGAATGCCATCGGAGCGGCATCGCTGCGGCGTTGGCCGAGCTTGGTGATGCGGGTGTAGCCACCCTTGCGATCCATGGATGCGGGGGCGATTTCCTCGAAGAGCTTCTTCACTGAAGCTGGCTGATGTAGCACCGCGATAGCGGTGCGACGGGCGTGGAGATCACCACGCTTGCCGAGGGTGAGCATGCGCTCCGCGAATGGGCGCAGAGCCTTGGCCTTGGCCAGGGTGGTGCGGATGCGGCGATGCTCAACGAGGGAGCATACGAGATTGGCGAGCAGGGACCTGCGATGGGCTGCGCTGCGTTTGAGTTTAACAACTTTTCTTCCGTGGTTCATAAATGTTCTTTCTGTCTTGAGTGGTCAGTCCGTTGGGGATTATTCGTCGTCGTCACCATCGGGAAGA
>CANJVS010000305.1 GCA_947477755.1 Verrucomicrobiaceae bacterium
TTCAATCAATAGATTCGTGGTGGAAACAATGCGGTCAGCCAGCCGGTTGGCGAGTTTCTCGCGCGCCTCCTGATATTCTTTATTGAGTTCACTGCGGCCAATGCCGACGCGCTCCAGCATGGTCTCACTGCGGACCTCCGCACCATCAACGACGGCAGCAGTAAGCAGTTCGGACAAGATCCGGCTCGATTGGCGAAAGATGTCCACATTGCGCTGGTGCCAGGCGCGCTTGAGCATCTTGAATGGCTTCGCCTTGCTGTCGTTCATCAAAGGGGTGAGAACATCCATGAGAAGTTCTTCCTGCACCCAGCAGCGAGCAAAGGCATCGAGCCGTAAAACGCCGCGCACGAACGGGAAAGCGCTGAGGTGATCACGCCATGCGCTGGTCTCAGACTCCTCGATGGCTGGGTCTTGCACCGGCCCTGTCTGGTTCAGGAGCACCAGCACAGGTTTGCCAACCCATCCAAGAATTTCCATCTCCGGGGTGATGTAGGCGGCGACCTCCGGCGGCTCGGTGGCATTGACGAGATAAAGCACGACATCGGCATCATCGCGCACATTTTTCAGGGCCTGCTGACTGCACCAGAGTGGCTTGTCGGTCAGCCGGTCCCAGGTCTGGGAAAGAAACCAGAAAACAGGATTCTTCTCGCGACGCAGACGTTTCAAAAGACGCGCGCTGTCACCAAACCCCGGCGTGTCCCACAGTCGCAACAATCGCGCATCGTGCTCCAGCAGCGTGTAGGACTCGTTGAAAAGTGTCACATGCGCAGCATCCCGCACTTCACCGACATCACGCCTCAGGAGCGTGCGTGCCAGCGTGGTCTTTCCCGCATTGGTATGCGAGATGAGACTCAGCGTGACGATGTCTGCGGATGGAGGTGTGATGCCCGGGGGTGGTGGCATGGCTTTAGTCTAAACAGGCAACGTGAGGTGCAAAGGGGGAATGATGAGATCACTCACGCTGCTCTCCTCTTTTCGCCGCGATGATGATCTCATCCGCGGCACCTTGCAGCATGTCAGTCCAGAGTTTCTCGCGCCCGTCGAGTTTCTCGGGTGACCAGCGATTGCCAATGCTGGTGGCATCAAGCAGGACAATCAGCTCGGCATCGCGCTGGCGACTGGCGAGCGCCTGTTTGACATCCAGAACGAAGCGCCGCTGCACCTCGGCTTCGGGTGTGGTGGCGAGGTTGAAGACCATGACGACGCGGGAATGAGCAGGCTTCCAGGTGGCGATGAAATCGTCTTCATCACCGAGTGCCACTTGAACCATCTCCGGCTCGGTCATTCGGCCAAAACGCTCACGGACGCCGCGTGACCAGATTTCACGGTGAGTGGGGGAAGTGTCGGTGGCATGAACCAGCACCGTGATGATCTCCTGCCCGCCCTCGACCGCGCGCAGGGTGCGGATGAGATAGGTTTGCCACCCGAGTGCGCGCATGCGCTTTTGCATCAGGGCATGAGCGTGCCAGACGCTGAGCCCGGCCAAACTGATCCGGGGCAGGATGACAAGCAGCAGCAGCGTGCCTGCATAAAGATGAATCCATGGCAACGCCGCTGAAGGTGACGTCGATTGACCATGCGTGCGGTGCATTTTGGGCAGGTCAGCCAGAGGCAATGGCAGCTTCAGAGCGGAAGAAGCCGGATTAAAAAGCGCACCAAAAAAAACCTGGGCCTCCCGCTCGCCCAGCAAGGTGCTTTCCCATACAGCCCGGTATTCCCTGGACCAGCCGCGAGCATAGAGCCCGATGGCGCTACCCAGGGCAAGCAGTGCAGCCGCGATGTGCAGCCATGCACGGAATCGACGCTGCCAGCGCTCCAAAGCGGGCGCATGACTGAGCTGCTCAAAACGCTGATCGACCGTCATGCCGGTGGGCGAGTCGCCATCACCATTGCGGTCATTGGAGATTGGTGTCATGCGGGAGGCGAGCCACTCCATGAGACGACTGCGGCCTATCGTTCGGAATTCGAAGACCAGCGCGATCACCGTCATCGTGGCATTCCAGGCAAGAACGCCAACCAGCGGCAGCGCCAGAAGATTGAACTCGGCTTCCTGGCCCAGCCCAGCCAGTGCGTATCCCGTGATCAGCGCAGCCAGCCAGCCCGCAATGATCCAGGAACGGCGGCCCTTCACCGGATTCAATCGCTCCATCACCCGCACCAATGGACCGCTCCAGCCGATGAGTTCATGCTCCAGCCAGCGGGCGCGGCGCAAAAGAAAAGCTGATTCGCGATCACCCACGCGTTCTGTCTTCACCATCTCAGAGTCCATGCCAGCGCGGGTTCGGGCAGTGGATTCACGGCGACGTTCTTCACTGAGGATCACCGCTTCGGTGTCCCCTTCTTCAATTGCGCGCCAGCGCAGGATGGTCAGCCAGTCATTCCAGTCCATGCGCGTAGGGATCAGCCATGCTTGAGTCTCACATCCTTGATGCCCGCGCTTTTCATCAGCGTCTGCAGACGCTTGAGAATACGCGGACGCTCCATGGCCAAAGCGTGATGAACGGTGGGTTGAAGCACACGCACCATGAGCACACCGCGCTGGATTGAATCGGGTCGCGAGTGTTGAAAAAGAAAATCACCCACGATATCGCGCCAGGCGGAGAGCACTTCCTCCAGCTTCATGCGGTCACCAATGCCAGCCTGAGCCACCACCTTGCCGACAAGATCAGAGACATTCAGCGTCGGCAACTCGATGATCGGTCCCTCATCCACTCCACGCCAAGCCGAGATCAGCGCATGACGGCGGCGCTGGCTGGCGGTGGGGAGGCGGTTGGACATGTACCATGATGAACAGAAGCCGAGGGAATTGCGAGAGGGATTTCACCCGGATCAACTCACCGCCGGCCGAATCACGATGATCTCGCCGAGCATTTGCTCCTGCTCGATCATGAACTGATTGAGCTTCATGAGTTCCAGCACTGCCAGGAAGGTGACGATCACTTCCACACGGCTGGCGGCATCACTGAAGAGGGTTTCAAAACGGATTCGCGCCCCAACAGGCACCGCCACCAGAAGATGCTCGATCTTGTCAGCCACGGTGAATCGGTCGCTGACGATTTCGCGAATGTCCGTCGTGTTCTCAAAACGTTTCAGGACACGCTGGAAAGCCCGGATGAGGTCAAAGATGCCGACCTGGCCGGCGACCTCAGGCTGGGCGCTCAAGTCGATTGGTTCAGGATTGGTGGCGAAAAATTCATCCCCCTTGATCTCCTGATGTCCCAGAAACTGGGCGGCATCCTTGAATTTCTTGTACTCGACGAGTTGCCGGATCAGCTCCCAGCGCGGATCCTCCTCATCGGCGTCATCTTCAGGCGGTTGCTGCGTCTGCGGGAGCAGTTCGCGACTCTTGATGTACATCAGATTGGCCGCCATGACGATGAACTCGCTGGCCAGCTCCACGTTGAGCATCTTGAAGGTGTTGATGTAGTCGAGATATTGCTTCGTGATGCGCTCAATGGACACATCATAAATACCGATTTCATCTTTCTTGATGAGATACAGCAACAGGTCGAGGGGGCCCTCGAAAATCTCCAGCTTAACTTTGTAATCTTTGTCTTCCACCCGCTGAGCTATGGGCAGGACGCCTCTGGATGCGAGAGGAAAATCATTTCACCACCGGAGGCTCAACACCAAGGTCTTTCAGGACCTTTTGTGCGGCCGCCAGTTCGCTGGGTTTCAAAAAAAGCATCCGATAGAAATTACCTTCAAGCACGATGAAAAGCGGCTCGTAGCCACGCCCCTTATAGGTCTTCACTTCATCCTCCATCGCCTTTTCTCCGGAAACCGTCCGCCACCAGTAGCCATTCACCCGGGTGAGTTTGCTGTGAAGTCCGCGATACTTGTCCTTACCCTCATCATACTCATAATAAATCATGTATTCGCCGGTCTTTTCCTTCGTGTCATTCAGCCGCACCAGTTCATTCATGGTCATCCAGTCAGTGAACAATTTCTCGCGATCCCGAGATTTGGCAGCACTCACCTTGGAGACCTTGATTTTGAGCGGCTTTTCAGCGGCCTCCGCCAGTGGCATGAAACCAAAAAGACAGACGATCGGCAGGATTAGTCGGGTGAGGTTCATGGTTTGTTTTTGGATTACTGGGCACAGGCTATGAATTCCAGGCCATCCCGTCAATCCTGCCCAATCAAAACAACCGCTTTTACCACGGCGCTGGCAGGATGAACCCACTCGGTCATTTTCAGAGGAAGGTCATCAAAATCGCAGCGATGCGTGATCCACGGACGCGTGTCGATCTGACCGGACTGGATCAAACCGAGGATGCGCGGGAAATCTGAAGCGACTGCATTTCGGCTGGCCAGCAGCGTGAGCTCGCGCCGGTGAAACAACGGATCATCCAGAAGCACGGGTTCCTTGGTGATCCCGACATAGATGACACGTCCAGTGAAGCGCGCGAAGTTCAGCGTGCGCGCCATGGAGCCGGGATGACCGGTCGCATCAAACACGACCTGGGCGCAGGGCTCGTCCGGCAGGCTCCCGACGACCCGGACATCGCGATAGTGTTTTTCCACAAA